>JBGTCP010000470.1:0-2791 GCA_041748815.1 Chthoniobacterales bacterium | reverse complement strand
CACCTTTTTGTGATTTTTTGTGCTTCTTTGTGGCCCAACTTCGTTTTCTAGGTGATCCGCGAAGCTGGAAGCTGCTACACTCGCCAACCTAAAGAGTCTAAAACCCACTCCATGAGGCAATGGAATGAAACCGCCACCTCTCAAGCCTGCCGAGTTGGACATGGTTCGCGCCGTTTTCCGGCTCCATCCGGAAATCGAAACCGCCACCCTTTTCGGTTCACGTGCCAAGGGTACCCATACCGAGCGCTCCGACGTGGATCTTGTGGTCACGGGTGATTTCGAACCCTTGCGCGCGGAAGGCATCGCCGCTGAACTTGACGAACTTCCCCTTCCTTACCGTTTCGAGGTCCAACCCTTAACGCACATCTGCCACCCGCCATTGCTCGATCACATTCGCCGTGTGGGAATCCAGATTTATCCTGCAACGCAATAGAGAAACTTGCTAATTTATGCCCGAGACCAGAACGAAAACTTTTGATGCCGTGGAGATGTCAAGGCGCGTGCGCGAAGAGACCAGCAGGAAGCTGGCCGCGTTGACTCGCGAGCAGCGAATTGCATTGCTCAACGGGCACATCCGGGCGGTTGACATCACACCTCCGCTCGAAGAACCGGTCATGCGCGAAGAGCCGCCCGAATACGGTGCCACAAAGCTCTGAGTCCCCTCATTATCCAGGCAGAAGCGATGCTTTTAGCTTCCTCAATGACGTCTCGATGGCTTACAATTTGAAGTTTCCACCTCTCCGACCGTGCCAGAAAAATCTGCCCAAAACTTCAGATACCCTTGTAACCTTGAGTCCCTGAGCGAGATCGTCCGCGCGCCGTACATCGAAGTCGCTTTCATGCCCATCACTTTCGAACGATCCCCACGCGCCATCAGCCTCCGATGAAGAACCTCATTATCATCGCCGGGCCGAACGGGGCGGGGAAGACGACGTTTGCGCGAGAGTTCCTACCGCACGAGGCCAACTGCCCGACGTTCATCAATGCGGATCTGATTGCGCAGGGCCTCTCGCCCTTCCACCCGGAAGCGGCAGCTGTGCGGGCTGGGCGCATCATGCTGGAGTTGATCGCGGACTGCGTACGGCGCGGGGAGAGCTTCGCCATTGAGACCACGCTGAGCGGTCGCAATTATTTCCGAAAGATTCCTGCCTGGAAGCGGGCGGGCTATCGGGTCACAATTTTTTTCCTCGAATTGCCCAGCGTGACATTAGCCATTGAGCGGGTGGCGGATCGCGTGGCGCAAGGCGGGCACGATATTCCCGAGACAGTGATCCGCCGCCGCTTCACCACCGGGAGGCGCAACTTTCAGAATCTGTACAAACCTCTGGCCGATGCGTGGAGGCATTACGATAATGCCGGCGAGGAGCCCGTGCTGATAGCCAGCAGTAACCCATTATGAAAACGAACTCTAACTGGATACAACAAGCCGACCACGCACTCCAGCGCGCCGCAAGACGAGCGCGCGAAATAGCGGAGCGCACCAATACTCCCCTGCATTTTATGCGGGACGGCAAGATCGTGAAACTCATGCCTGGCAACACAGGCCTGCTTTTACGCGAAGAACCGCCCGATTACGGTGCCCCGAAACCCTGAGCCCACTGGATACAGCCGGGGGATTCATGGCTATGCTGGAAATAAGCGGTGGGCGCTAGCCACCGCATGATGAGTTGATCGATCCATCAGCTCCGGCAGAGGCGGAGGAACTACGATCTCAAGAGAATCCGTGCTTTTAGCTTTCCCCAGGACGATGCAATGGACTACAAATTCGAAGCTCCAAATCCATTCGCCAGTGCCTGCTGAATCCGTCATTCATTCTTCCGCTTAAAAATCCGCCAATGCGTCTCAATTACCGCACGGCCGACGACCATGTCTGAAGCCCCTGAACAACGCGCCCGCCTGCAGATCGACGCTCAACTGAGCGCCGCCGGTTGGACCATTCAGAACATTGGCACTCTCAATCTAACCGCCTCCCGTGGAGTCGCCGTCCGGGAGATGCAATCCATGGGTGGCCCCGCTGACTACGTCCTCTTCGTCGACGGCAGGGCGCTCGGTATCGTCGAGGCCAAAAAAGCAGGCACCACGCTTTCCGCTGTGGCCGAGCAATCCGCCCGCTACGCAGCTGCCAAGAAATGGATCCCCCAGTGCTGGGCTGATCCGCTGCCCTTCACCTACGAGTCCACCGGCATCGAAACCAACTTCCGCGACCAACGCGACCCCGACTCCCGCTCCCGCCCTGTTTTCGCCTTCCACACCCCCGAGCACCTGGTCGATCTCGTTCAGCAGGGAAACGCCAGCCCGGCTCGGGCTACGCTGCGCGCCCGCCTCAAGGCGCTACCCACAATCCACCCACTCTCAGGGCCCGAAGGGCAACTTGATCAAACGTCACATTTGCGCGAATGCCAGATTGAAGCCGTCACGATGCTTGAGAAATCCCTCGCTGCCAACCGCCCCCGCGCCCTCATCCAGATGGCCACCGGTGCTGGCAAGACCTTCACCGCCGTTACCCAGGCCTACCGCCTCATCAAGCACGCCGGTGCCAAGCGCATCCTCGTCCTCGTCGACCGCGGCAACCTCGGCCGTCAGACCGTCCGTGAGTTTCAGAACTACGTCACCCCCGACGATGGCCGCAGCTTCACCGACCTCTACAACGTCCAGATGCTCGGGCCCGGCGGCATCGATCCCGTCTGCAAGGTCACCGTCTCCACCATCCAGCGCCTCTACTCCCAGCTCTCCGGAAACGTCACCTTCGACGACGAGGCCGACGAGCACTCGGGTTACGAAGTCGCGGGAG
>JBGTCP010000469.1:0-2403 GCA_041748815.1 Chthoniobacterales bacterium | reverse complement strand
GGTTGGCCATGTGTTTTTTGGAACCGCGCCGCTGCCTCCACAGATTCATCAGGGGGGGCATTGGTTCGGGACGAAGTATCGGGCACCTCAGGCTTTTGTTGACCTGGCGCAGGATCCCGCCGGTCGAGGCAGCTACGAAGTACGCCGCCGCGTGGACAGCGTGCGGCCTGTCCTGAATGCCTACTACTGGATCACCCCCTCATATTCACTAGGATGCTTTCAGGATTCGTCACCTTTCAAGTCCTGCTACAATGGAGCTACGAATCACGCCAATTTGCAGCCGTGGGAGCTTAGCTTTGCTGACCCGGAAATGATCCTCGGCGTGGAGCGCGATTTGGAGGACACCAACAACTTCCGCCCCACGGACACCGCGCTCATGCAGTGCGGGAATGTCCTCTTCTTCAGGGGCCGCTGGCTCGACTACAATAACACGCTAGGCACGCCGGAGCAGGAGCAGAGCGGAGCGAGAGCATTCCATTTTTATCGCATCGAGACCGGCCCCGACACTGTGTTTGCTGCCATCACTCATTATCCATCTGAGAATTGCGGCATCTTGGAGGTGCTGTCCTCCGGGGATGCGGGGGATTGGGCGAAGTTCAAACAGCAGGTCAAAGACCTTCGAAGTGAGTGCAGCCAAGGCGGCGCAATCATCGTGTATACCACCAGCCGGGGCCAGTGCATTGCGTATGACAACGGCAGCGCGACGGTGGATGGCCACCCGTTTGCTCTGAAGGATTATGAGCTATGTGAGTCGCCATATTTAAATTCGAAATGGAACTCCGGAGTGTTTGATTTCGAGTATGGGAAACACGAATTTCAACTCGATTTCCGGCAACCTTTCTTTCCTGCGGGCGACGGGCTCACCAGCGCGTGGTTCGGAGACGTTGTGTTTCAATCGCTGGTGTCCACCAGGCTTGACCCGCAGATAGAGTTTCGCTGGGGCACCCGATCTCCAGAGGGCTTGCTTGATGTAGCGGCCGGGTTCAGTGTCCGCTGGACGGGGTGTTTTCTTGCTGACAGCAGCTCAGAACATCTGTTTTCGATCCATGCCAGCGGCGCTGTGCGAATGTGGATTGAGGATGAATTGATCCTCGATCATGCACCAGAAGATGAGTCTGCTACCGAAGCGATCAGTAAGGGCTTCGCTATGCAAGCGGGTGAATATTACCCGATCCGAATAGAATTTTCCCATGTTGCCGGTGACGCATTTTTCACTGCCCGCTGGCAAAGCGAATGGCGCGACTCACACGCATTGGGTCTAACCGATGAACTGTTCACTTCCCTTCCATCCTAACGCAAAGAAGATTATGTCCTACAACTCCCTCCATCCTAAATCCTCCCGCCTGCCTCACTCCCTATTGTGCAGCGCACTTTTGGCACTTCTCATGGTTGTGCCAGCAGGTTTCGCTTTCGCAGACGAGAACCTTGTCGAGAACCCGTCCTTCGAAGGGGCAGTGGGCAAATCCATTCCCGGATGGGAAGTGGCCGATTGGGTGCGGATGGAGTTGGAGGAAGAGGATGGAGTCACTCATGCGAGCTTCAACAATCCTGCAATCACCGGCACTCATCATATCGGTCAGGTTGTGTCTTTGCCGACTGATACTTCACGCATTGAAATCGCCTGCGACATTCGTGTGCATGAACTCACCCGCGGTGAGGAAGGATGGCAATTGCCAAGGATCACGGTCGACTTTTTGGATACGGCAGGCGAACGCATTCCCAGTAGCGGGCCGGTGCCCCAGACCGATAAGGAAGGTGGGTGGAAACGCTTCACGGCCGAGCGGGATGTCCCTGACGGTGCAGTGGCAGTCCGTATCACGCCTGGGCTGTGGTTTGCTGCCGGGCGCGCCGACTTCCGGGATATCTCGGTAAAAAGCATTGCATCTGGAACGTCCGGCGCAAGCGCATCCGGCTCGTCCTCCGCACTACAAGCGTTGCCTGCTGGCTCAGTGCCGGAGGGAGAAAATCTGGTGAAGAATTCCTCCTTTGAGGGCGCATCGGGCAAATCCATTCCCGGATGGGAAGTGGAAGACTGGGTGCGATTGGAGCTGGAGGAAGAGGACGGAGCAACCCATGCAAGCTTCACCAACCCAAAGACCAGCGGCACGCAATTCATGGCTCAGGTCCTGGCCTTACCGGCCGATGCCGGGCTTTTGGAAATTTCCACCGACATCCGCGTCCATGAACTGACTGTCGGTGAGGAAGGATGGCAGTTACCGAGAATCACGGTGGACTTCTTGAATGAGGCAGGTGATCGCATTCCCAGCAGTGGGCCGGTTCCCCAAACCAATAAGGTTGATGGATGGCAACGTTTCACTGTCGAGCGTGACGTGCCTCAAGGAGCTGTGGCTGTGCGACTCCAGCCCGGCATGTGGTTCGCGGCCGGGCGCGCAGACTTTCGAG
>JBGTCP010000468.1:0-13057 GCA_041748815.1 Chthoniobacterales bacterium | reverse complement strand
CGCGACGATTCCATAGCCCGGCTCGAAGGGCCGGGTTTCTGTTCAAAATGAGCAATGCGGCCTGAAAGGTCGCGATTTCGAGGATTGTGTTGGGTTGCCGCACCGGATCGCGGACTTTCAGCCCGCAAATTCTTAATTTTGCGGACCCAGCCCTGCGAGCTGGGCTATGGAATTTAGGCCCGTCGGGCCAAAGAAACCCTTAACTTGACGCGCATGCCCGTTTGGGTTCATGCGTATTATGCTTTCTACCCAGAGTAGTTGTTCCTTTGTCACGTCAACCCCAGGTTGTAAGATGGAACGCCAACGGCGTTTCATCTTACAGCCCAGCAACTGTGCAGGGTCGAGTGATTAAAGGCACGCGGCCCGAAAGTCTCGGGGTCAGTCCAGTGCAAGTGCTGCCAGCCTGCTATCCCTGCGATCTGGAGATCGCAGCTACTGGCTCGGCAGCGATTGGTGCCACTTCGTCAAAATTCCAAAACTTGATGCGCGGCGGTATAACACCATCTGGAGCGTGGACATCGGCTCTCACGCCATTTACCGGACCTGATTTTACGAATACGAAGGATATTGCATTGCGTCACGTCCTCAGGGAACTTGGACGCAATAACATTCCCTGCAGGGCCGAGCTGGTTGGACCTGGATTTACTGTTTTTGTTCCGCCCGAATATGATGCCCAGGGGAGAGATTTGATCAGAGAGCTTTTTCTTCGCCGTCTTTGGCACTGGACACTACCAGGGGTTCCGCATAATAGGCACAGGAATGCTTTCTACTCTTTCAATCCCGCCGCTCCTTGTGGTGGCCGAAGCTGCCGCAACCGGTCAGATGGGAAGTATCATTCCCACGTTGCTGCTACTGATCGGATTGGAACTGGTCCTGGGCGTGGACAATGTTCTGGTCATCTCCATTTTGTGCAATCGTTTGCCGGCAGAACGCCAGGCGGGTGCGCGCAGGCTCGGACTGACTCTGGCTCTGTTTGCCCGGTTGGCCATGTTGTTCGGTGTTACCTGGCTGCTTGGACTGCAGACGCCGATTGTGGAATCTCTCCCATGGATGGCGGGCATTCCCGGCTTGGAAAAACTAGGCGGACTTTCCATGAAAGATCTAATCCTTGTGGCAGGCGGATTGTTTCTGCTCTACAAAGCGGTCACCGAAATTCATCACACGGTGGAGATGAAAGACGCGCACGGCCCTGCTGCAAAAGCTTCGGGATACGCAGGAATCATTGGCCAGATTGTGATTTTGGACATTGTGTTTTCCATCGATAGCGTGATCACCGCCGTGGGACTCACCAATCATCTTTGGGTCATTATCACTGCAGTGGTGGCCAGTTTTCTGGTGATCCTTGCTTTCGCAGGACCGATCGGGAACTTCATTCTCAGGAACCCCGCACTAAAAATTCTGGCCCTGGCGTTCCTGGTCACCATTGGTGTCACCATATTTATGGAGGGGCTGCATCAGCATGTGCAGAAAGCCTATATCTACCTTCCCATGGGCTTTGCGCTAGCAGTGGAACTCCTGCAAATGCGCTACACAAGAAACTCAGGTCTGCACTCCAAAGCAGAAGCGCCCGTTGCGGAGTGATTCCTTGCCTGGTTTCCATCGCCCACACGCATTACGGCTTGCGCCGCATCTCGATCTCGCGTTGGATCTCTTGCCGTTTAAAATCTACTTGGCATCCAAAGTTTCATTGCAGGTTGAAATCAAGGTCCCGGGGTCAATCATGCTATTTGACGATTTGAGAATATATTGCAAAAAGCATGAGTGACCCGAAACTCTTCGCTAATGAATAGCTATGTCGGGTCACTGCCCTAAGACCAGCACTTGTTTCTTCACTGGCCTCATGGCTCAGCATCAACATTTAGCATCTTCCATGGCGACGTTCTTGAGAATGTCTCCAATCCTAAGAGTGGAGGGAAAATAACATTCACTGTTGACAAATTGTCTGACGGAAAAAGACTCATTAAAAAAGTTTGCTCATGTTTATTCGTTAATGTCGTGGAGCGAGTTTTCGATGAATGCGTTCAGGGCTGGGCGTTGCCACGCACCAGATTCATCACGCTCGTCACATCCAAATTGCGGGCGCGGTCCTGAATTTCGGGCAGGTATCGCGAATGCATTTCCAGAGCTTTTTGCTGCAGAGGGTTGAAGGTCGCCTTCATCGAGGCAGTGCCTAGCTTGCGGCCGCCCGCGTAATAAGTTTCCGCGAGATGGCCGATGGCGTAGGTGGAAGCAAATGACATGGCTGAGCCGGCAGCCTGGTTAGCGACACGTCCGGCGATCTTACCGCCGACCGATTTGCCAAGTTTGCCGAAAAGCTTTCGCGCGAACCCTTCGAGCATTTGTGATCCCATCCCGAGTCCGATGGTTGCAAGAAATTCCCTGATGTGACCGCTGTCGAGTTCAACTCCATGGGTTTTTCCGATCCGGTAAACCATTTTCATTTGGAGAGGGATAATTGCCATCGTCGCCATGGACTCAGGGAGTAGTTCCAAGGCTCCATTCAGGATCGAATAACGAAGGATCATTGGGTGATTGTCGGAACCTTTTGGGAGTGCCGGGGGCGTTACCGCAAGGGCCAGTGGCTCGTGCACGGTCTCCTGGACTTCGCGCTCTGCCTCGGCAGCCTCGGTGCCCCCCAGTTGAAGCCGCGACTTCAGCTCATTGAGAAACTCGCGTTCAAGCGGGCTGATGTCGCCGGAGATTTCGCAAACCGCCAGGGCCATCTCATAGGCGAGTTGTTTTTGTGTGCTTCCTTCGAGGGTTGAGATCGCCTGATCCAAGGTGGTCTTGCCAAGGAAAACCTGCCTCGCAGTGCTCCCCGCATCTGTGAGTTCAAGTTCTTCCGCGAGATCCCGCACACAGGAGCGCTCGATTTCGCTTTTGTCGCCATCCGCAAGCGCCGCAAACACAGAGATCGTTACGAGGGCTTCGGATTGGGCGGGGGTTTTGAGTGCTGGAAGATTCATGGATTTTTAGATTTGGAAGTTCAGCGGAGGAAATTGCCCTCAACCCGCAGGAATGCAACCGGATTGTTGGATGGACTTAAGAAGAGCCATAGGATCTCCAACGTCACAGAAACATAAACAAGCTAACCGATCTGACCGTCTGCCGGTCAAGCCCGATCAATTACGGGACTCGGCTGAGTCCCGGAGCTCGTTACCACTTCCAGTTAAAGCCGCTGCTGATCAGGTTGTTGCGGTTCATACCGGAAATGCATTTGCTCTTGACTAGACAAAACGCCTTGAAGGAGTCTGCGCGTGCCCGATCCGCTCTATGAAAGAACCAGTCCTCAGTGTCATCATACCCGTATTCAACGAGGAGAAAACCCTCCGCACGGTGCTGGATGCGGTGATGGCACGGCCGGAGGTTGCCGAGGTGGTGGCAGTGAACGACGCGTCGAGCGACACTTCGTGGCAGGTGCTTCAGGATTATGCCTCCCGTGAGCCAAGGTTGAAAATTTTTTCGCATCCCGAGAATCAGGGCAAGGGAGCAGCGCTGCGGACCGGCATCGCGCATTGCACGGCGGAGTATATCATCATCCAGGACGCGGATCTGGAATACGACCCGGCGGAGTTTCCCATTCTGCTGGGGCCGGTTTTGAGCGGGAAAGCAGATGTGGTTTTCGGTTCGCGGTTTTTGGGCGCCGGTGCGCATCGTGTGCTGTATTTCTGGCATTCCGTGGGGAATCAATTTCTCACATTGCTCTCCAATATGGGGACAAATTTGAACCTTACGGACATGGAGACCTGCTACAAGCTCTTCCGCCGTG
The DNA here is from genome assembly GCA_041748815.1 of Chthoniobacterales bacterium. Lineage (GTDB taxonomy): Bacteria > Verrucomicrobiota > Verrucomicrobiia > Chthoniobacterales > CAKUMP01 > JBGTCP01. Next base: position 9,288 of record JBGTCP010000468.1, on the reverse strand, counting down.
AGATCCTGCAAGCGATCCCGATTGAGGAAGATCGTTTCGGATTCGAGCCCGAGATCACTGCCAAAGTCGCGCGGCTGGATGTGCGCATTTACGAGGTCGCCGTGTCCTACCATGGCCGGACTTATGGCGAGGGAAAAAAGATTACCTGGAAAGATGGCTTTCGCGCATTGTGGTGCATTGTGAAGTATAATTTGCTGGCATCGAAAAGCGTGTGATTTCATGAAGTTTTCGCACCCATGGTGGTTTCATTTTTTGCCGGTGATCACCGCAATGATGTTGCCGTTGTGGTTTTATCCGCATGCCAGGAATGCATTGCGTTTTCCGCTGCGGGTCATCATCGGGGTCCTGTTGTGTTTTGCGGTCTACCTTTTCATTCGCGACAGCGCGTGGCTGGTGCGCTGGTTTGCAGAGCGCTCGAAAGTCCGGGCGGAGCGGTGGCGGATTTTTGCGCAAAGATACGGAGGCTGGTTCAAGGGATTCGAAGCATGCGTCGCGGCTGTTGTGCTTGTGATTGCGGCAGTCTCCGCCTTCCAAATCCTGCTGCCGATGTTGCACAGTTCGCTGAAGACCGATGAGATCGGAGCGATCACCCGCTACTCGTCAAGGGGTGCTGCCTACAGCATGCACAACTATGACCTCGCGAAAAACCACATCTTCTTCAGCGTGGTCAATGCGGTCACACCGGGATCAAAATCCTATCATCCCGCACGTGCCCGTTTCTGGGCTATGGTGGCAGTGCTGACCGGTCTCGTTTTGCTGGCCCATGAATTCATCCGGCGTGGCGAGTTTATGGCTGGTGCGTTTGCGGTGTTTCTGCCGTCGACCAATCCATGGTTGTTGTCGCTGTTGTATGAAGGGCGGGGTTATGGATTTATTGCACTCGCAGCATTGCTTTGTCTGATTGCTGTGCAGCGGCGCTGGGAGTCGCCTACGCAAACCGGTGGCTTAGTGCTGCTGAGCGTGGCGGCAGTGCTTGGCACATTCACGCTTCCATTCTTTGTGCTGTTCGGCGGGGTGTTATTGGCAATTGTGTTCCTGCGCGAGCGCTCGCGGCAGACGTTCCTGGCGGGCTGGTTTTCGCTTGCGGCGATCTTCGCACTCTACTCGCAGGTGATCGGTGCGGTGCTCTCGGTGGCAACTGAGTATGACGAGGACTACGAATTGGGCTTCACTGAGTTCAGTGATGCGATGCGGATCCTTGGCTATTCCGTGCCCTCTTCTTTGGTGCGGGTGGATATCTTTCTTTTCTTTGCCATCGTAGCTGCAGTGCTGGTTGTGCCGGTAATCTTCAGCGGTCTCAATGCCGCGCGGAATCGCGTGCTGAACACAGGGTTCGGGCTCATTCTGTTTTTTGCAGCGGTGTGTCTGTTTCTGCAAACCCCGCCTCCTCGGATTACGAGCTTTTTGGGATTTCCGTTTGCGCTGTGTGCAGGATTGCTGCTCAGCGCTGTGTTGAATTCGCCTTCTGTTGGGTTGCTGCGTCCAATTTTGGTGGCTGGATTCGGATTGGTCCTGGCATTTGCCGGTGTCCGGCAGATCCAGAGTTTCGAATTTAATGCACCAGCTCGATGGCTGGAGGCCGGGGCGATCATCGACACTGCTTTCCCCGAGGATATCCCAGTGATCACGCCTTCCTACCGTAACAATATCGCAGCCTATCTCTCGCCGGAGCGACCGGCGCACGAAGAGGATCCCGATTGGTCTAACGTCATCAGCGGCCACGACATTGTGTTCGATCCGAGTCATAAACGCGAACATCCCAAGCTGTATCGGCCTCCTCGCGGTCTGCAAAGCATCGCGCTGCCCAACAGCACTTCCGAGCAAACGATTTATTTCAGCATCCAGGATGCCGATCGTCTGGAGAGCTCCAGCACAGGAAATTTAATCGAGGTAGTTATTCCGGTCGGCAGGCCACTCCATGCTCTAAATTTTCTAGCCTCCGTCAGTTGGCCCCGCGAGCGCGACATCCAGATTGCGGTAACGTCGGCCGATGGAAAAACACGGGAATTGCGCCCCAGCCAATTTCTAGCTGTTGAAAATATTCTTTCGATCCCGCAGGAATCAATTCCGCCAGATTCCAAGGTCAGCGTTCAGCTACCCGGTAACCCCACCCTCCATGTTGAGGAAGTCTGGGCTCCGAAACAGGGCGCCGGTAAGAACTGATTATCATCCTCCCAGGTTTTCTTCCCGCAATTGTCTCGGGCTTTTACCGGTAGCGAGTTTGAAACGACGGGTGAAATAAAACGCGTCTTCATATCCGCACAGCCCGGCGATTTCTCCCACAGTGGCAGTAGTGCGCAGCAACAACTGCCGGGCTCGTTCGATGCGCAGAGCCTCGCTGAATTTTTGAGGGGTCGTGCCAGTCTCCTTGCGAAAAAGGTGCGCCATGCGCGAAGGTGACAGCCCGCAGTGTCGGGCGAGTGTTTCCAAGGCGAAGGGCTGGGTGAATTGTTGCCCCAGATAATCCATGGCCTTGCGGATGCGGGAGTCTGTGTGGGTCCATCCGGATTTTTCGCGTGCGACATCCGCCCAGAGAAATACCTCCTCCAGCGCATTCAGCGCAAAATCCTCTTTGCCCGGCAACGTGCGGCGTAGTGCCTGAATCGATCGCCGCAAAGCTGCCGCAGCGGAGTTCGCGACTTCTTCGGGCTGCAGGTTGAGGCCCCGCACGCCCGGCCCCAGCTCCGGCAGAAAGTCCAGCAATAGACTCCAGTGAGGCCGCGGGATAAAATGTGCCCAGATGATCCCCCATTTACCAGCCTGCGGGTTGGTCCGGTAGTCCTGCGCCGCTACCGGGCTGAACACGATCAAGTGGCCGGGACTGGTGATGTGTTTCTCATTACCGCAAGTCAGAAGGCCGGATCCCTTTACTGTCAGAATGACCAGCCAGTCACCACCACCTTCCGGTCGCCAAACCTTGTAGCTCTTTCCTTCCAGAAATTCGTCCGCATAAATACTCTCAACGCGGGTGTGTGGAGTGGTTTTTTGAAATGCCATCGTAGCAGGATAATGCAGGTCTTTGACAGGACGATCCATTTCCTTTTGTGCGGGATGAAGTAAATTACAACACAAATAATCACTCAGACATTATGATTTCCAATTCAACCCATCTCGAAACAGCTCACTCCACTTTGATTTCCCAGGACCAGATCACGCATTTTCACCGCGAAGGCTGGTGTCTGGTGGACGGTTTGTTTACTGCCGCGCAGATCGACGAGATCGAGGTGTTTTTTGAAGATTTTAAGAGTAATGGCATCTTAGCATACGATGGTGGCTCGCGCTTTGAGGAGATCGATCCGAAGGAACGTCAGCTGCGTGCGATGCACCCACACCGGCATAGTGATCGGGCGAAAGATTGGGCTCTGAATCCGCTGGTGATGCAAGCTCTCTCAGCGCTGCTTGACCGCAATGCGTTGCTGGTCCAGACCATGTATTACTTCAAGCCTCCCGGCGCAAAAGGGCAGGGGATGCATCAGGATAATTTTTACCTGCTTTCCAAACCAGCCACATGCATCGCCGCTTGGACCGCTATTGATTCTGCAACGCTCGAAAATGGCTGCTTGTGGGTCGTCCCGACGTCACACACACACGACATCCATTGTCCAAAAAATGTACCCGATGTGAAATGGATGAACTATGGCGACTCGCATATCAATCCGTTCCCCCGCGAGGTGAAGCCGGTTGCCGTCGAGGTGCCGCGCGGCTCCACGATGTTTTTTGGCGGGCAACTGATTCATGGCTCCGGCCCCAACCGAACGAGTGACACATCCCGCCGCACATTTATCGGCCACTATGTGAATGATGCCACAGAATCACTCTCGCGCTTTTACCATCCCATCCTCAATGCTGAAGGTGACGTGGTTTCCACGATCGCAGAGCATCAAGGTGGCGGACCGTGCGGCGATGGGATTGGTGGCGGAGTTCACTGAGACAGCCATCCACGGGATATGGTGAGATCCTCCTGCGTCAATCCGTGGGATGCCTGGAGTGTGCGCGCATCCATCTCTGCTCCATACATGCTGAGTTGCTGCGTGATGCGTTGAAAATCTCCGGGGTGCATGAGCGGGTCGTGAGCGCCGGCCAACGCGAGGACACGTTTGCTGTTCAACTCCGGCGTTGAGATTTCATCAGTCACAAACATGGGGCGCCACAAAATCGCGGCCCCCAGCACTTCCGGTCGAAGCAATAAAAGCCCGAGCGCAATGTTTGCTCCATTGGAATACCCGACTGCGATGCGGCGTGACGGATCCAGCCCTGTGGCCTCATCCTGTGCAGCAATAAAATCCGCAAGCTCGTGGGTGCGCACGCGCCAGTCATCGACATCCAGAATGCCCTCTGCGAAGCGCCTGAAAAAGCGTGCCGCCCCGTGCTCGGAGACCTTTCCCCGCGGACTCAACAGCGCGGCACCAACCAACAGGTCCGGCCCGAAAGGGAGCATGTCGCGTTCCGTGCCGCCCGTGCCATGGAGTAACAACAGATGGCGTCCATCCTCGCGGCTGCCGCCCTCGTAAACAAACTGGAATGCTGTCCCGGACATATATTAAATCGGCGGCAAGGAGCCTTCAATCATCACGCGCCTGGCTTCCATCCATGGCGGAAGCATGAGTTGATCACCCAGCGATTCCACCGGTTCATCAATCTCAAATCCCGGCCCATCAGTGGCGATTTCGTAGAGGACGCCGCCTGGTTCCCGATAGTAGATGGAATGGAAGTAGCTCCGATCAATGACGCCGGAGCTCTGGATGCCCGCATGATGGATTTCTGCGAGAGCTTCAGCTTCCGTCTCGTCCGTGGGCGTCCGCCATGCCACATGATGAACGATGCCTGTGCCGCTCGTGCCGGGTGCACCATGGGGATCTTCCACGATATCGATGCGGGCTCGCTCAGGTCCGCTGCCAAGCACATAGCGATGACGGTTGCCATCGCTCTGCTCGTGCCGCGCTCCCATTAAACTGGTGAGCAGGGACGCAGACCGATCCAGCTTGCGATGCGTCATCGTCACTCCATGGAATCCATGGATACAATGCTCCGCTGGCACATCGGATCCTGCCCAGTGGACCACCGGGAGGGGGTCGGCGGTTTCGATCAGGTCAATTGCAAACCCATCGGGGTCGCGCAGACTCACCAGCGCTTCATTGAAGCGCTCGCCGGTTTGGACGCTCTCGACATTTTTGGCGGTCAGCCGTTTTTCCCAGTAGTCGGAACTTCCGACCGGGATCTGGAAAGCATACGAAGTGACTTGTCCGACCCCGGGAGTGCCTCGCCGGGCACCGGGCCAGAGAAAAAATGTAAGAGCGGTGCCAGGGCTGCCGGGGTAGTCGCCGTAATAAAGATGGTATGCGCCGGGATCGTCGAAGTTGATCGTCTTCTTGATCATGCGCAGTCCGAGCACCTGCATGTAAAATGCGGCATTCCGCGCCGGGTCCGACGCCATTGCGGTCAGGTGATGAAGTCCAGTAAGTTTCATGCGATGGCTTTGGCGAGAGCGGCACCTACCGACTCGGCTGCAACTTTCTGAGCCTCATCTTTCAACGAGCCATCGGGGTTGAACGCCTCATGAGCCGATGGCAGTGAGAAGTCCTCGTCGATGACATTGACACGGATATTGCCCAGTAATTCGCGCAGTTGTTTGAGGCTGCGGGATCCGCCGTATCCACCCGGGGAGGCACTTATCAACGCTGTCGTTTTTTCTTTGAAAGCGGCGAGCATGCCGGAGTCGCCATCCTCGCGTGAAACCCAATCGATTGCGTTTTTCAGCAACGGCGTGATGGTAGAATTGTATTCCGGCGTGGCGATGAGTAGCCCCTGGCTATCAGCGATCAGTCGACGGAGCTCGCGTGCTTTGGCAGGCACTCCCTCGCGGGTTTCCAGGTCCTGATCGAAGAGTGGCAGTGGGAAATCGGCCAGATTAATGACGGTGACTTCCGCACCGGCCGCCCGCGCACCTTCAGCGGCGATGGTCACAAGTTTCTGATTGAAGGAACCGCCGCGGGCGCTGCCAGAGAATGCTAGGATGGATTTTGAATTCATGTAAGTAATAGGTGAGTGGTTGTTTGATAAGATTCTCGTATTTCTACTTTCATCGAACTATATAGTATTACGTCGTACTATCAAGATCGGTTGTCTGTTTGTTGGATGACCCTCAGCGTTTGACAGCGCGATAAGGTGATGAGAGTTTCCATTATGAAAAAATATCCGGTGACTTTTCTTCAAATCGGAATTTTGAGCGGGACCCGTGCTGTGGCTGCTGCCGGGCTTGCGTTCTTGATAGCTGACAAAATTCCGAAGGATAGTCGCAAAATTCTGGGCTGGAGTCTGCTTGGGACCGGTACGGTATTTTTCCTCGGGTTGGTCACGGACTTACTTTTGGAGAACCGCGATCTGGAAGAGTAATTCGCAAGGATGCTCTTTCAAAATTTTGCCGGTTGCTGCATTGTGGGGCAGATGTTTTTCGCTTCTTTTCAATGACAATGGGCCGACCGGTGTACCTTGCAGGTCGCGGAGTGGTTTGCCGCATGGGTGGCTCTCCGGAAGCTGTTTGGGCGAATGTTCTCCAAGGAGAAATGCCCGCCTCCCTCTGTGACAATCCATTTTCCGACGGCCATAAGATGGCTTGCACGGCGGCTACTCAGGCTTGGGAAGCTGCTTTGGCGTTGGATTTGTCTGTCGTGCCTGAGCGGGTTGGCTTGGTTGCATCCACGTCCCGGGGTGTTTTTCCGGAGCCTGTTGACGGTAAGCTTTCCCGCAAGGATGGCCTCTCCCGATTGGTGAACTCCAGTGGTGGGGCCGTATCGGGAGCAGTGGCACGCGCTATCGGACACCGTGGGCCAACCATGATGATTTCGGCCAACTGCGTCTCATCGGCCGTGGCAGTTTGTATGGCTGCGGATTTGATTCAATGCGGGGTATGGGATGCCGCGCTGGTGGGTGGTGTGGAGCAGGCAGCGCAGTCGAGAGTGCGGGATGCTTTCGCGAATGCGGAGGTTCCGGTTGCATCGGAACCCGGTGATTCCGGTGTGCTCCTGGCGGATGGTGCGGGATTTGTCGTTCTTTCAGCGGACGTGGGTGAGCATGAACTTCTGGGGTGGTCTCATCGCATTGAGCCATCGGATCGATGTGGAATTCATGGAATGAGTACCGCCTCACTCTGTCTGGATGCGGCGCTTAAGAAGGCAAATCTTGCTCATGCTGATTTGCGTTCCTTGCATGGCCATGGCAACGGGAATCCGCGCTCCGATGCGAGCGAAGTGGATTGGCTGGCAATGCAGAGCGGGTTCGCGGGGATTGAGCCTTTTTCCTGGAAGCGCTGGACCGGCCACTGCCTTGGAGCGAGTCCCGTCATCGAACTCGCTATGAGTTGCCACGCGATGGATGCAGCGGACGCGAGGAATTTTCCCGTGGTGGTTGCCCCACCTTGGGGATGGTATGGGTTTGGCCTGTGGGGATATGCTGCCGCGCTTGTGGTGCGCTGAGTGCGGACGGCCTTACTGCGACAAGAATGTCGCAGCTACTTTTGGCCAACACGGCGAACTGCCGCGCCCTACTACTCCACGATATCCACAAAGGCCCGCTGGCCGTGTTTTTGTGCTGAAGCATTCACCATCGAGCGGATGGCGCTGATTAGCTGACCGTTTTTGCCGATGATTTTTCCGATGTCTTCCTGCTGAAGTTTGAGGAAGAAATTCACTCTGTTGCCATTTTCCACTTTGGAGACAATGACCTCTTCCGGGCTGTCCACTAGCTTCTTGAGCACAAAGTTTAAGAATTCTTCCATGATATTATTAATCGGCTTCGCCCGCAGGCTTGCCGGTTCACAGCCTTTAAAGGCTTTGCGGGATCAGGCTGCCGCGGCTGCGGACTTCTTCGCTTTTTTGATGATGCTGGCGACCGTTTCGGACGGGCGGGCACCGACGCCGAGCCAGTAATCGGCGCGCTCAACGTTGATCTGTGAATTGTCAGTGGCTTTCTTGGGATCGTAGGTGCCAAGAAGCTCAATGAATTTGCCGTCGCGAGGTGAACGGGAGTCAGCGACGACCACGCGGTAAACGGGGTTGTTGCGGTTGCCTTCGCGGCGAAGTCGGATGGATACGGCCATAATCGGGGTTGGGTTGTTTTTTTGTGGGTTGGTAATTGGTTAGAACGGACGGGGCATACCTGCTCCGGCCATCTGTGTCATCATCTTTTTCATCTTCCCCTTATTCTTCATGAGCTTGCGCATCTGTTCAAAATTCCGGAGAAGCTGGTTCACTTCCGTCACCGATGTGCCACTGCCGCCAGCTATGCGCTTGCGACGTCGGGCGTTGATTAAATCAGGGTTTGCGCGCTCGGTCGGAGTCATAGACAGGACGATCGCTTCCACCCGTTTCATCTGGTTTTCGCCAACGGAAAAGTCCTTCACCTTATCCATTCCCGGCAACATGCCAAGCAGATTCTCAAGGGGGCCGAGTTTCTTCAGCATCTTAAATTGCTCGAGGAAATCGGTGAAATCAAAGCGGTTCGACCTGAGCCGCGCTTCCATGCGCTTGGCATCGTCTTCATTGATCGCCTCCGCAGCCTTCTCGACGAGGCTCACCACATCGCCCATTCCGAGGATGCGTCCGGCGAGGCGTTCGCCGTAGAACACCTCAAATTCGCTGACCTTTTCGCCGATACCGGCAAATTTGATCGGCTGGCCGGTCACCTCGCGCATGGAGAGCGCCGCACCGCCGCGCGCATCACCATCGAGCTTCGTGAGCACAATGCCGGTCACTCCGAGCGCACTGTGAAAATGCTCAGCCACGCTCACTGCCTGCTGGCCGGTTGCGGAATCGGCCACGAGCAAGATTTCACCGGGACTCAGATATTCGCGTAACGTTTTGAGTTCCTGCACAAGCGCCTCATCGATCTCCATGCGACCGGCAGTGTCCCAGATCTGCACGTCATGCGGAGTTTCAGCGGCCCATGCGATGGCGCGTTTTGCTGAGCGGATAATGTCGGTCTCGCCAGTCTCGGGTCGGAACACGGGCACATCGATCTGACGTCCCAAAGTTTCCAACTGGTCAATGGCGGCCGGGCGATGAAGATCCGATGCGATGAGCACGGGCTTCCGGCCCTGCTTTTTCAGCAACGCCGCCAGCTTCGCAGAGGAAGTGGTTTTACCCGCACCATTGAGGCCGACCATCAGGATGCGTCCGGGTTTGTCGAGCTTGAGCGAGTTATCCCCACCGCTCAAAAGCTCGGTCAATTCATCCTGGAAAATTTTGACGATCTGCTGGCCGGGAGTGACGCTGCGCAACACCTCTTCACCCA
>JBGTCP010000467.1:0-1526 GCA_041748815.1 Chthoniobacterales bacterium | reverse complement strand
TTTGGTGACTGTGCACAGATTAATACATTTCAGGCACCTGCCTCCGCCTCGAATCCATTGCTGGAGGAGTTTTATATCATTGATAACAGCGACCGGACGGTTCACTTCCGCCACAACGGAATGGCAAACATGCTGTTTGTGGACGGGCATGTGGAGGCGTTCGAGTTGTTTCCAGGCACCCGTGACCGGAATAGCTCGGACGAGATTGTGGGGCGCATCACGCGTCGAGGAAGTATGAAATACCTGCGGTGAAAGCCGTGAAAGACGTTCTTGCCAATACATCCCGCGTCCAAACCGAAAGGACTTTTATGTTAATGAAAGCACCCTGGTCGTTGGAGACGCCGCCGGCACTGCAGTATAGATTGAAAGCCGGGCGCATTCCAAAACATCCGCCTCGCGGCCTGCATGGATAAGGGCGCGTCCGTTTGCTGATGTGTGGAGAACAGCGAGCGGTTCGTGTGTATGGCTGGCAGCAAAATCCGATGCCAAGCGTGATGCGTCATCGGCGTCAGTAGGATTCAGTTCTAAAATGAGCAAGCCAGCTGCGTAAACATCCTCCAAAGCGAGGTCGCGACCGGTGCCGGCGCAGATGAGGAGGAGGGATTTTGCTGATGATACTGTCGCTGCAAGTGCATCGAGATTATTCAGGGCGCCCGCATACAGAGCCTGTGGCGAGGTGGGTGCGGCGAGTGCAATCGTGCCGTTCGTGGTGGTCGTGATGATTTTTCTGCCCGCAAGTGCCTTGAACTCGGAGGGAGAATTCCCAACATCAAATCCCCCAATCCGATCCCCTCCCCGTTCGCCAGCGAGGATCGCGTGAGGAAACTTTTCCTTCAACGCAAGCGCTTCAGGAATAGTGCACACCGGCATGACCTCGGCTGCGCCATGCTCGATTGCGGTGACGATGCTGGAAGTAGCACGCAACACGTCAAAGACCACACACACTGTGCCGGAAAGATCCTCAGAGGCGAGGGAAGGAATTTCCAGCGGGTGAACAATGGTGCGGATATTCATGATTTTGCAGGCGGCTTTTTCCAGGTTTTGCGGGCGTGGTGAAATAGATATTGCTGAGCATAGCCGCCGTAAGGGCCGAAATAGGATGCTGCAAATTCGCGCATGGTGGCTGGAGTCACTTTCCGCTTTCGCTTCAAATAGCGTTCCTTGAGGATGCGCTCGATCCAGACATCCACAGGGAAAGCGCGCACCCGTTCATACGCAAAAAGCAAAACACAGTTGGCAACCTTCTCCCCCACCCCAGGAATCTTGCACAGCTCAGCACGCGCCGCATCGTCGGGCATTAATCGGATGGCTTCGAGGTCGACCGCGCGTTCATTCACCACTCGGGCGGCTCCGAGCAGATGTTTGGCGCGGTATCCCAGCGCGCAGGCTCTGAGGTCCTCTTCGACAAGTCCGGCAAGCTTGTCGGCGGTGGGATAGCTATGAAGAAGCGTGCCGTCGAAAGTCACAATCGGCTGCCCGTACCGCTCCCGGAGGATTTGTGAAATCTGCCGGATATGCCAAACCTG
>JBGTCP010000466.1:0-1991 GCA_041748815.1 Chthoniobacterales bacterium | reverse complement strand
GGCTCGCGCCAAGGTCACCAAGACCGCCAAGATAATGGGGTGAAGGAAGATCATCTTGCCAAAATAATTGTTAAGGCGGCCTTCTTCTTTTGCACAAGGAAGCTGGGCCAGGGCTGTTGGATGCGGTTTATGAGGTGCTCCTCGCCGATATGTTGCGCGAGCAAGACCTTGTCGTCGAAAGACAAAAGCCCATATCCATTTGCTTTCGGGGAAAACGATTTGATGAAGGCTTTCGCGCTGATCTGGTGGTGGAAGGACTCGTGCTCGAGGAATTAAAATCCGTTGAGGCACTTGCCCGAGTGCATCGGAAGCAAGTATTGACCTGTTTGCGGCTTGCCCAACTCAAAAGTTGGGCTGCTCATCAATTTCGGAGGAATTTGCAAAGGAAATATTGATCGGCTAGTCAACGGACTGGATGAGTCCTCTCTCTGAATCCTTGGCGTGCTTTGCGGACTTGGCGCGATCCTTCCTTTTTAATGCGATTGCCTTGGGACGGCTGGCTTGATCAGCGCCGCGAAATCCACTCTACTTCTCCGAATATGCCCGCTCCCGTTTCCATCATGATCACCACGCACAACCGCCGTGCAGATCTGGAGCGCACCCTCGCCGCGTTGGGCACGCTGAATCCCGGCCCTGCGGAAATCCTCGTCTGTGCCGACGGCTGCACCGATGGGACGGCTGATTATCTGAAATCCAGCCATCCTGAAATCATCCTGCTGGAAAACACCCCCGGCCTCGGCTCAGTCGCCAGCCGGGACATGATGCTGCGCATAGCCAGCCAGCCCATTGTCCTCAGCCTCGACGACGACAGCCATCCGGTGGAAACCGATTTTCTCGCAAAACTCGACCAGCTCTTTGCTGCAAATCCGCAGGTCGGCATCATCACCTTCCCGCAACGCAGCGATGAATTTCCCGATTCATTAACCACCACCGGCTTCGGCCCGGACACGCTCGTGGCCTCCTATGCCAACTCCGGCGCAGCAGTGGGGCGGGAGGTTTACCTCAGCCTGCCCGGATACCCCCACTTCTTCTTCCACGCCTACGAAGAACCCGATCTCGCCCTCCAAATGCTGGAAGCCGGATACGACACGCTTTTCCACACCGGATTGACGATCCGCCATTACTGGACCCCTGCCGAGCGGAATGAAATGCGAATCCACCACCGCCACGCCCGCAACGAATGCTGGAGCATCCTCCTCCGCTGCCCCATGCCATGGATGCTCGTGCTACCTTTCTACCGGGTGATCCGGCAGAAGATGTATGCAATCAAGCGCGGAACGGATTGGCTGATCAACGAACCCCGCTGGTGGTGGGATTGCCTCAAGGGAATCCCCAACGCCCTCAAATACCGCAAACCTGTGAGCTGGAAAACCTACCGCAAATGGCTGCAAAGAATGAGCCGGCCTGAACCAAAATGATTCAACTCGTCTGCCTTTTTTTGGACCTACAAGAACATGTTGACTGGGTATCGCTCTTGCGAAATAAGACACCTAGCTGCAGACGAAATTCGGCCTCGTGCCGTGAGTGCCTTCGGGTTCCTATATCTGTGGTTTTTTTATTCTGCGCTCAATCCCGAGTCAGCCCACAGCAACTGAAACCAGATGTTCGAGGGACATATTTTCGGCGATCAGATCGTGCGGAATCAATGCGAACTTGAAGAAGTGATCGCCGCTTGTCATTTCAAGAAGCAGAGAGCAGCTTAATTTAGTCGGCAACAGGTGCAGACAGCTTCGACACAACGGGAGCGATTTCACCCTCAGAAATGAACGGCAACTGGGCAAAGACGATATCGGCTTCTCCTTCAAGCTTTGCCGCGAGATGTCCTTTGCCTAGCAGCCGCTCAGCGCCCTTCTCTCCAAGAGCAATTTCGGACGTACCCTCGCTATCGACTTTAAGGATGAGACGATTTCCCAAATTCGAGCGCAACTGCATTGGCATCACACTTGAATCTGGCCGTTGCGCCGCGAAAATAAGGAAAATACCGGCAGCAC
>JBGTCP010000465.1:0-2252 GCA_041748815.1 Chthoniobacterales bacterium | reverse complement strand
CACGCTGTAATTGCCCGTCGGTCCTGTGTAGGAAACCGCAATGTCATGCGTCTGATCGGCACCATTGAATGTGTGGGCCGTCGATGAGGAAAGGCGTAGCCCATTCGCAAACTGAGCGGCACCATTTGCATGCACCGAAATGCGGGTCGCCCCGGTGTCGGTGGCACTTCCACCATTCAGCGTGAGATTTCCCAGAGACGTTTGAGGGCCGACCATGTGACGTCCGGCATCCACACTGAAATTCCCGGTGAGCTGGCGATTGGCGACCACATTGATGTCCACCGAGCCTGATGGAAGCGGAGCATCCCACCCCGTTTTACTGAGTTCCACCCCGAATGAAACCGTGGACCCTGCAGTCACGCCTGTCAGATTTGCCTGCCCCACAAGCACCGCGGAATTGCCGCCCAATATTTGAGCTCCCGTCCAGGGAGTCGCTGGCGCAAAATCAACTCTTGTTCCACCAGGCGCGTTTATGTCTGACTGGGTCAATTTCAGCAATGATCCGACACTGCCAGGGGTGAGGGCAATATCGAATGTCGTGTCGGCAATGCTGTCGAGGGCCAGACCAAAATTGAGATCGCCCGCTGAGTAAGTCTCAACGACACGGATTGCATCGGGTGACATCACCGTAACAGGAGAGGCTTCTGCGAGTGCATTGCCGGGACCGGAAGACACCAAAACCGCCAGACAAAGTGAAAAAGAGATCCAACAGGTTGGTTTCATATAGAATAAGTTGAGCGCATGTTGTTTAGCATCAAGATTCTTGTCAACAGAAAATTGTTTAATTCACCCGATCCGTAAGCAAACAGAGCTTCGGCCCGGATTTGCTGGGCAGGGACGCGGCTTATCGGAGACCCGGCCTAGACCAAATGGGCCAGCCAGGGGCGGTTCCATGCGCGCATGGCTGTGCGTTTTGCGATGCGTTTCACCCGTTTCCGATCCACTTTCACGCCTGCGGTAATGGGCTGCTTTTCCAGCAGGTCGAGAGTTTCAAATCCGATCAGTATGGGCAAGGCACAAGCAAACCGGACGCGGGTGGAGTTCGCTGCCAATGTGTACTTCCAGGCATCGCCTAAAAACTCCCGTGCCGTGCCGATCCAGGCATCCCGCACCGGCAGCGCTTTCTGCACATCCTCCCGCAACATCTCAGGATGCACTCCATGCTCAAGAAGCTCTCCCGATGGCAAATAACAGCGTCCATCCGCCACGTCCACCGGCAGATCGCGCAGGATATTAATCAGCTGCAGCGCCTTCCCGAAACGCACCGCCAGCGTCATCATCTCCGCCTCCGGCAGCCGGGCGTAATTTCGCTCATGGCGAAATCCCAGCTCGGTCCAGAATTCACCCACCGACCCTGCCACGAGATACGCATATTCCTCCAGCTCCGCTCCGCTGTGCAACGCCACCAGCCGGTCACCGCCACTCCCAAACCGCGCAAGATCCAGCAATTGCCCCCGCGTGATATGCCGCAGCACATGCCGGATGGAATCACGATCCGCCGCTGCCGTTGCATCCAGCGCCGCGAGGCATTCGTCCGCGCGCAAGACCAGTTCCTTCTCCGAAGCATGCGTCTGCAGCGGCGCAATTTCCTCCCGCAAAAAATCCAGCACCTCGTCACGCTCACCCCCTTCGATTGCCGCACAAAATCCTTCAAGCGCTTCTACCCTCACATCCGGCGGGATCTGAGCCGTATCCGCCAGTGTGTCCGTGGCCCGCGCCAGCAAATACCCTAGTCCCAGCGGGTGCCGTAGACCGCCCGGCACGGCGCGCAGCGTCAGATAAAAGGAACGTGACACTCCACGAAGCAAATCGGTGTGCAGAGATGGCGCAGACTTCGGCATACTTCGCATCATCGACGCCAGACCTGACGCAACGCAACTTTTTCCGGGTCTGCCTCGCCTAATCCCGAGCGGCCGGCCGTCAGGACATGCCGCGCGCGATCCCCGATCGGCGGCAGATTTCCCTCGATCCTCCATTGCTCGAGCAAAGGCAGCGAAATTGCATCCAGCGCCACCGGGTCCCGCGACGCGTAGATCGCACCATGCGTCACCGAGTAATGGGCGGCAAAGTCCGGCCAAGCCGCGTATTGCGCCACCAACGCATCCAGAATATGCAACACCACTTTATCCGCCAACACCTCATCCCACAGCATTTCCGTGATCGCCAGATCTCCATACCCGGGCCTGCCGGTGAATCTGCGCCAATTATCCACATTCGGTACAGTCACATTGTAAAGTGCGCCTGCAATCCCC
>JBGTCP010000464.1:0-4500 GCA_041748815.1 Chthoniobacterales bacterium | reverse complement strand
GATTTCATCCTCCGGCTCCGGCTCAAGTTCTTCGACTGGCACGGGTGGCGGAAGCTCGATCTCCTCGATGATTTGAACGGGAATCAAATCCAGCGTGACCCGGGGCGGCAACGATGGGACCAGCGTCGTCACGCGACCGGCCCATAGGACCACCCCATGCGCGAGGAGTGACACCAGCAGCAATCCGCTGAAAATCAGCCAGCGTGGCACGCTGCGACTATTGTTTCGGCGCATGGATGAGATTAAATTCTGCGGCCCCGGCGCTGCGGCTGCGGTCCATCACTTCGAGAAAAATTCCATAGTCCACTCCCTCATCGGCCCGGAAATTCACAGAGTTCATTCCCGCTTCTTCAAGAGCTGTGGCCAGTGCGGCTGCGTAACCTCCCATTTCAACCGGACTCCCATTGATCGCCACCACGCCCTCCACATTCAGGCTCACCACCACCGGGCGCATGCTGGATGGCTCGACATTCGACGCTTGAGGCAGAGTCAGCGGCAACGAGGGCTCCGTGAATGTCGAGGTCAGCATGAAGAAAATGAGCAGCAGAAACACCACATCAATGAGCGGTGCCATATCCAGCGCGAGCGACGGACGTTTAATTCTCCGGAACATAGCCGTTACTGAACCGCCTGAAATTTAGTCTCATCGCGGGAACCGGCGACAAGGTCTGTAGAAGTGTTGCCATCAGCCACTGAAGTTTGATTCAACCAGTCATCGAGGTCCACTACAGCTGCCTCCATTTTGCGCGCGATGGTATCCGCCTGTGATTCAAAGCCGTGATAGGCTGCCATGCAGGGGATTGCCACGACGAGTCCGAAAACAGTGGTCAGCAATGCCTCCCAGATCCCGCCCGCGAGGTCCGACGGGCGCGCGGCGGTTTCCAGTCCTTCGATGGTGGCAAAAGCCATCACCATTCCCAGCACCGTGCCGAGGAGTCCGAGCAAGGGAGCCACGTGGCTGATGGTTGCGAGCATGCGCAAGCGGCTCTCGACACGCTCGAGCTCAAGCGCTCCCTGTTTGCGCACCAGCTCCATGCGCAGGTCTTTCCCGCGATGGAGGTTTGCGAGGTAAACGTGTGCAACGGCCGCGACAGGATGAGTACTGGAGGAAGCGAGCTGGACCAGCTTTTCGGAAGTAGCACCGCCATCCAGCGCTGCGCGCACTTGCCCCATCACTCTCCGCCCGCCTCCTTGGAGGCGCAGGAAAAACCATGCGCGCTCAACGATGATCGCTGCACCCACAACGGAACATGCGAGGATGGGCCATGCGACCACCCCCCCTTTTTCAAAAAGTTCAAACCAGCTAATGCTCTCCATTGAATCCAAGTAATCGAAGTGAAGCGATGCGCAGTCAACAGAAATACCCGGGCGCAACAGCAAATAGGCCGGGCAAAGCTCAGGCCTCTACGGAGCAGCCACCGGATTTACCGGCGAGCTTTTCTGCGCGCTCGGCAAGTTCCACATGAAATTGCTCCGGGTCGGGAGCGCTGCCATTCACATGAGTGCGGCCCCAGAAATCGCTGAACAATTCACCCTCCGCACGGTTGGTGGCATATTCCTCGAGATAGCCGTGCACGATTCTAGCAAGCTCTGTGGATGGCGCGGATTTGTGCTCAAGCCCGACCAGACGGTCTCCGCGAATCGAGCCACCGACGAACACTGCATATTTGCCAGGAGCACGGCCCACGAAGCTGATGTCGGCATTGTATGGCCGGGCGCACCCGTTCGGGCAGCCGGTCATGCGAATCAGGATCGGTTCTTTTTCCAAGCCAAGGGAGCGAAGCGATTGGTCGATTTCGTCCATGAGATCCGGGAAATAACGTTCGCTCTCGGCCAGTGAAAGCCCGCATGTCGGCAGTGCTACGCAGGCATGCGCAGTTTTGCGGGCTTCGGTGAGTTCATCACCGAGCAGAAGCCCATGCTCGCTGAGGATGGCATTGAAGGCATCCTTGTCGCTGGATGCGATGTCATGGAAAATCGCGTTGGTATTCGGTGTGAACTTCATCGGCACTCCAAAGCGTTGCGCGATCTTGCGGAAGGCCGCGCGGTATTGCACCCCGGGCGTGTCTTTGATGCGGCCCATGGAGACGGGGACGCAGCAGAAAAGCTTTCCGTCGCCTTGTTCGTGCCAGCCGAGGTTATCGGCGACGGTGATGAAAGTCACATCACGTGGCGGCTCCACGGCACCTTGCATGCGCGAGACCACCTGCTCGCGGAACCAATCCAGCCCGCGATCTTCAATGGTGTATTTGAGGCGCGCATGTTTGCGGTCGGTGCGGTCGCCGTAGTCCCGTTGTGCAGTGACAACGGCCACTGCAGCTTCGATAGCGTGCTCGCGCTTCACGAAGAACAGTGGCTTGGCAAGCACTGGGAATGTTTTGGTCTGGCCATGAGACATTCCGAATCCGCCACCCACCACCACCGTGTAACCGACGACTTTGTCGCCCTCCACATGGGAAATAAAACCGAGATCCTGTGAGAAAACATCCACGTCATTGCGCGGTGGCACGACGATACCGATCTTGAACTTGCGTGGCAGGTAATGCTCTCCGTAAACCGGTTCTTCACGAATATCGCCCTGCGCGTCAAATTCCACAGCTTCCCCATTCAGCCAGATCTGCGTGTACGCGGTGCTTTTTGCCAGAAAAACCTCATTGAGTTCATCAGCCAGCAGCCGCGCATCCGCGTGCGCGACGTCACTGAACGGGCTTGCGGGCCCCATTGTGTTGCGCACCACATCTCCGCAGGCTCCCCAGGTCGTCATGCCGGAGTCCACGACCCGCTGCATGGAGTCCCGTAGCGATTTAATCAAAATGCCGTGAAATTGCAGGCCCTGACGCGTGGTGATGCGCAGTGTGCCGTTTGCGATGTCTTCGGCCAAAAGGTCCATGGCGAGATACTGATCGGCTGTCATTTTGCCGCCGGGTTGCTTCGTGCGCACCATGAAACTCCACGCCTTGTCCTTGCCCTCGCGCTTCAACTGTGTGCGCAGGTCCCGGTCATCCTGCTGATACGTCCCATGGAACTTCAGCAATTGATAATCCTCCTCGGTAAAGTGGGACGCATCGCTCTCGAGCGTCTCCACAATACTGCCGCGCAATTGACGGCTCACATCCTTGATTTCTTCGACTTTATTCACTGACATAGTGACACAGCTATCCGATAACTCCCACACCGCGTCAAGAAAAACTATTATCTATGTAGGATTAGTCGGGATTATGCACGAAAGCGTGATGTATTAGACCCGAAAAGCGGTCAATTTTGCTCAATCGCCGAAGCAGATTCCGACGGCCTTCGCGGCCTCCACGATCTGGCTGTCGGGCGGCACAGTGCGAAGTTTGTGCACGGCTTGAGCGATCGGCACATCTTTGACCTGGTAGTTCTGGTAACTGACCATGTGGCCGAATTTACCTTGAACGATGAGGTCGACGGCCTTCACGCCGAAACGTGTGCCGAGGATGCGATCCAGCGGAGTGGGTGCGCCGCCGCGCTGCAAATGCCCGAGCACGCAGGTGCGCACTTCGCGTTCTGTGCGTTTGGCGATCTCCTGGCCGACATAATCGCCGATTCCCCCGAGCCGGAATTCGCCACTTTGGGTGGCCTGCATCATTGCACGCCCGGAGGCAGGCTTCGCGCCTTCCGCAACCACGACCATGTGGCTCATGCAGCCCTCGGAGTCGCGCTGCTTGAGGAACGCATCCACTTTATCCATGTCGAAGGGGATCTCGGGAATCAAAATCACATCACCGCCTCCTGCGAGTCCACCATAAAGGGCAATCCAGCCCGCATGCCGCCCCATGACTTCGAGCACCATGATGCGGCGGTGGCTGGTGGCCGTGGTGTGCAGCCGGTCGAGTCCATCCGCCACGCAGGCCACGGCGGAGTCAAAACCAAATGTCATTGCCGTGGCTTCGAGATCATTATCGATCGTTTTCGGCACACCGATGACCGGGAATCCTGCTTTATACAGCTGCAAAGCGGTCGTCAAAGATCCATCGCCGCCAATCGCCACCAGGGCATCGATTTTAAGATCCTTCATCGTCTGGCTGGCTTTGTCGATTATCTCGCTATCGATCTCCGCCGTATCTCCGGTGCCGACTTTGGCCGCAAAGTGCCCTTTATTCGTAGTCCCGAGAATCGTTCCGCCCAAATGCATGATCCCTGCCACAGCCGCACGATCCAACACCCGGTAATCCCCCGGAGGCAGCAGCCCCTCAAACCCTTCAATGAATCCAATCGTTTCGAATCCCTGCCCCTCGCCGGCCCGCACAACAGCCCGGATCACCGCGTTCAGCCCGGGGCAGTCTCCTCCGCTCGTCAAAACACCAATACGTTTTTTACTCATGGATTCCTTTTAGTTTGTTGGATGTTGTCGGGTTCCGGGGAGAAAAAAACGGATCACTGCTGCACGGGCTGCCCAGTCGCCGGCGCCTGACCTGTCGAGACCAGCCACTGCTCATGCATCTGCCAGCCGCGCTGCATCATCGCCCGGCCCTCTCC
>JBGTCP010000463.1:0-2399 GCA_041748815.1 Chthoniobacterales bacterium | reverse complement strand
TTGTTTGAGCAAGCGGTTGCGGGATCGCAGCGCACGCTCGTAGTCGCGAAGCGTGCGACGGTAATCGGCAAAAACCTGTACCCCAAGGAAATCGAGAAACCGGCGCCGGCCATCCGCCCCACCCCGCAAAAGCTGGATGTCGTCATTGGAAAAAATCACCACCCGACCGATACCCAGATAATCCGCAGCGGATTTTTGCTCGACCGAATCGAGCGCGAGCTTTTTGCGCGACGGGCTAAAGTAAAATTGCAGGTGCGCATTGTGTGCGTAGCCATCGACCACAAAACCTTTGCTGCCGTGCCGGATGCAATCGGCGAGCCTCGATGCCCGCGAGGATGTGAGCCTCAGCAGAATGCAACATGCCTCCAGAAGGCTCGTTTTTCCCTGCGCATTCGGTCCGACCAGCCAGTTCCAACCCGCATCCAATTCCAAAGATGCCTGTGGAAAGCATCGGAAATCACGGATCTGTAATCGGTCAATCATGCGCGTGTTGGCTCAAGAAAAAGGTTGTCTATGGAACGTATTGCGGGGCATGGATGGTGGCAGTTCATGAAATTATTACCAGGATTCCGAGACTTTTTCCCTGCTGATTGCGCCCGCCGCAACGCGTTGACCGCCCTTTGGCGCGAGACCGCACGCAGGCACGGCTTCATGGAATATGACGGACCCGTGCTGGAGTCCACCGATCTCTATCGCAAAAAAAGCGGCGGCGAGATCTTCGGTCAGCTCTTTCAATTTGAGGATAAAGGCGGCCGCGATGTCTCGATGCGGCCGGAAATGACACCCACTTTTGCGCGCATGATCATCGCGGCCGAGCGCCAATACCGCAAGCCCATCAAGTGGTTCAGCATCGTCTCCTGCTTCCGCCACGAAAAGCAGCAGCGCGGACGGTTGCGCGAGTTTATCCAGTTTAATGCCGATCTTGTGGGCGAAAGCGGACCGGCGGCGGATGCGGATATCATAACGCTCACCCTCGACATTTTCCGCGCATGCGGGTTGGGTGAAAACGAAATCGTAGTTCGCTTGAGCAGCCGGGATGCATGGATGAACTTTCTCACCGCACGCGGCATCGATCTCGAGCGGGCTCAGGATTTCCTGCAAATCATCGATAAACTTGAGCGCAGCAAACCTGAGGAACAGGCACTGAAGCTGGCAGAATTTAACACGACGCTGGACGAAGTGCGGGCGTTCATTGCCTCGCCTGCAGGCGCTTCGAACGAGCTGGATGCACTTATTGCGAATCTGAAAGCACGGGGGCTTGGCGGATTCTGCGAGATCGATCTGACCATTGTGCGTGGTCTGGCTTACTACACCGGCACGGTGTTTGAGGTGTTTGACCGCGAGCGCAAATCCCGCGCGTTAGCCGGCGGCGGGCGCTATGACCGGCTCCTGCATGCGCTGAGCGATGGCGGCGTGGATCTGCCAGCCATCGGTGTGGGCATCGGCGACGTGACGCTCAATGACTTGCTCGACAGTTTGGAAATCCGCTCGCCGCGCATGAGCGAGTTGCTGGATGCCGCCTCGAAGCTGGATCTTTACCTGGTGATTGCAGACGAATCCCGCCGCGATGCCGCGCTGCAACTCTCCACGCAATTGCGCGATGAGGGGCTGCGGGTGGATTTTTCGTCGAAGGAAATGAAAGTCGGCAAACAATTCCAGGTCGCCGAGCAATCGCAGGCCGCCGTTGCGCTCGTGCTGGGATCGGAATGGCCAGCCGCAAAACTCAAAGTGCTCGCCGATCGGACGGAGGTGGACACCACTCGGGAAACTTTGCTGGCCGATCTGGAGAAAATTCTTCGACGTTCCGGCGGAGAGTGATAGGTTCGCAAACATGGCGTTGCTCGAAGTCAAAAACTTAAAAACCTGGTTCCCGGTCTACGGTGGCGTGATGCGTCGCAAGATCGATGACATCAAGGCCGTGGACGACGTTGCATTCACCGTCGAAAAGGGCACCACAGTGGGACTCGTCGGCGAGAGTGGCAGCGGCAAAACCACGGTCGGCCGCACACTCCTGCGACTCACAGAAGCTACTTCAGGCTCGGTGATTTACGACGGCAATGACATCCTCTCGATGAGCGAAAAGGATTTCCGCCCGCTGCGCAGCAAAATCCAGATGATTTTTCAGGATCCCTTCGGCTCGCTGAACCCGCGCATGACAGTCGCCTCGATCATCGCGGAGCCGCTGCAAATACACTTCCGCAACATGAACCGCGCCGACCAAACCAAACGCGTGGCGCAACTCCTTGAGCAGGTCGGGCTCAAACCGGAATTCATGCACCGTTATCCGCATGAATTCAGCGGCGGCCAACGCCAGCGTATCGGCATCGCGAGGGCACTCGCTGTGGAGCCGGAATTCATTGTCTGCGACGAACCTGTGAGCGCCCTGGACGTGAGCGTGC
>JBGTCP010000462.1:0-1911 GCA_041748815.1 Chthoniobacterales bacterium | reverse complement strand
GAACGGAAGGATGGATGTTGTAGATCAGCGTAAGGAGAATAGTTTCAAGTTTGAAGTGCGAAATTTGAGGTATCATAATAGACCTCGTTCGGAGTGCTAAATCCCAGGCGTTTCCGAGGCCGGTTGTTGAGAATCTCAGCGATCCTCGTGCACTCCTTCTGGGTCAGTGATTGAAGATTCGCGCCTTTCGGAAGATACTGCCGGATGAGACCATTCGTGTTCTCGTTGCTGCCTCGCTCCCATGCATGAGGTGGACCCCGTTTGCTCCGGGAAAAGGCTTAGAGGAAAAAACTGCCAGATTTCTCAAATTAGAAGTTGATCTGTGCTTACCCGCGGCATAATTTCCTCGTTCCTTTAAGGAGCCTTAGCTCAATCGGTTAGAGCGCTGCCCTGTCACGGCAGAGGTTGCGGGTTCGAGTCCCGTAGGCTCCGTTTTTCAAGGAATTGCTGGTGACCGTAGTTCAATGGTAGAGCCCCAGATTGTGATTCTGGTTGTTGCGGGTTCGAGTCCCGTCGGTCACCCCACTCCTTACCCGGCGGCTTCATCCAGTAACGCTTGGCACACCATGGAAGCGTCAAAATACTTCCTTGCAAATGCTTTCGCGGCAGTGCTGTGCCGCTCGTAATCCGCATCAATCGCAGCCATTGACTGAGCTGCTGATTCCACATTGGTGAATGCAAACACCCCTTCCCCGGATGGCAAATGCCGGGACCATCCGGTTTCCTGAACCACCGCCGGGCGTCCTGCTGCCAGATAACATGCCGTACGGCAACTGAACCATCCGGTGTTCGCTTTCACATATCCATTTTTGGCAATGCTCCACTCCCCGCGCGATGATGCCAGAAAGTCCTGATAGGCCCGGTGATCGGGAATCACATCCAGCGGCTCCCGAATCTGCCAGCCTTTTTCGTTCAACATTTCAGTGGGGCGTTGATTCCCTGGCCCCTTGCCCATTGCCAACAGAAGCGGACGCTCGACCTGTGCCGGCAAATCCAGGAAACGCGAAAACTCAATGTCCTTTTGACCATACGTTTCCCCGCCAAATTCCACCGGCGGATAACTCATCCAATTCATCACTGTCGTCCACGCCCCCGCCGAGGGGCATGAGGCGGATGGCTGCAAATTTTCCCAATACTCCATGGCAACCGGCTGCACAGTAGGCTTCCAATTGAATCCCGCAGTCGGAACCCGGCAATCAGCCTCACCAAGATTCAATCCAAACGAAAAATGCGCATCATGCGCCTGCATCCGCCGCAACCGCTCACCATCCGCATCACCATGCAAATGAATCTGCGTGAACATCGGATCCCCATCCACAAAAAGCTTCAGCGGAATTTTCTCCGTCGCCTCCCGCAACCAGCAGGCGCCGGAGACGTTGACCAACACATCACACTCCGACAAAAATTTCTGCGCCTGGTCAGCATCCATTGCTCCATGGTATTTGCCATCCGGCTCGTTGCGGTAGATCCAGCGGTCGCCAAGGTCAAAGCCCTCCATGATCTCTTTCAGATGCGCCACGTTGCTTGAGCAATCATCACAGATCTCCTCGCGCTCGCGATGATACGGCCATGTGCCGGTATCTTCCAGGTACCAGACCTCATGCCCCAGTGCCCGAAAGCCGAGCAGGTATTGCACATAGTCCCACACCACACCTCCGAGCGCATACTGCCCGATCAATCCAGAAACAACGATTCGCATAAGTTAAAAATCCACCTCATCGCATCGAAGCCGAAACGTTCCGGAAAAGCCAGCTGCTAATCTCGCGCTTGGAAAACTGGGCACAAACCGCGCAGCTTCGAGGGTCTTCAAATCGTCTTAAACTATTGCGGCGATCTGGCCCGCTGTGGCAGCTTCACGACACATGGAGTCCAATTTCATCACCACTGTATTTCTGCCCGTCGCCCTCGGAG
>JBGTCP010000461.1:0-4994 GCA_041748815.1 Chthoniobacterales bacterium | reverse complement strand
TGGCTAGCACATTACTTTGACCTACCCCCTCCTCGGGCTCCGCCGTCCAATCGCGGCGACATGTTAAGCCTACAGGAGCAGCGGTATGCTCAATTCTACGTGCAAATTGCTCGTAGCCGGTGGAGGAAGCTGTATAAATCTCAAGGATGCCAAGAACACTAAAAACAATTCTGGGTCTGTTTTATTTTTTGAGTTTTGCCGACCTGTGTTCAGCGTATGAAAAATACTACTTCGACGCGAGGCCCGATGGCACCTTCCAGAGTGTCGACATCCGTTTTGGCGATGTTGAGAAAATCATCCGGCTGGCTTGCGTTTTTGCCGGGATTCCCGTGGAAATAAACATTAAGAAAACCCGCCCAGTTTCAATGATTCGCGAAGACGTAACTCCTCAGGAGGTGCTCTCAAGTATTATTACGAGTCTGGATTTATCCGCTGAGGAAGTGGATGGAAAACTGGTCATTACGCAAGATTAGATTTCCTCTCCCGGCGGATCCATCACCACAAGGACGCATACTTGCACAGACACCGGCGCATCTATCATCACTGACCATTCTTCCGCGCCAGTTAAAAGTCAACTTTCACGGGATAGGGTTTCCATTTCGGATCATCCGTCACCGCAACAGCACCGTGCTCGATCGCTTGGGCAATGAGTAAACGGTCAAATGGATCCCGATGGTGCGACGGCAATTTCTCCACCCGGCAAACATCCGTCACTTCCACCGGCAGAATTTGAAACCCGTGATTGGTTTGTAGCGTGCGGGCAAAGTCCGACAGTTCGCACGAGATCTCCAGTTTGCCAAGCCCCCGCTTAATGGCGATCTCCCAGAGCGAAACAATGCTGAATAGAATCTCGTGGTCGGTCGGGGAATCAAAAACTGCATCCCAACGGTGTGGCAGCCGTGAATCGTCTTGCCGCCACCAGAGGAGAACATGCGTGTCAAGTAGATAGCGCATCACTCCATGTACTCACGCATGTCTTCAATCTCGTCACAGAAATCATCGGCGACCCGGATTTTCCCGGCCATGTCACCCCTCAGGCTTTTCTTTTCTTTCACATCAGCAGGTGTGTCCAAAGCACGCAATTCCGCAACAGGCTGGCCGCGCTGTGTGATGATAAACCGCTTCCCCGCGCGTGCCTCCCGCAGCAACTTCGAGAGATGCGTCTTCGCTTCAAAAGCACCAATCATCGTGGGTTCTGAAGAATGATGAGTGGCTTTCATAACCAACTAGTCGATTAAACTAGGTGTTCTGTCAAGCACAGCATCCGGTCGGCAGGGTGGATTTGAATAGCTTCAACCTTGCTTCAGGGTCCAGCCATGCGCATCCGACGGGTCAGGCTCGCAACCATGGTGATCAACTCCGCTGACTCGACGGGCTTCGGGATGTGCATTTGAAATCCGGATCGGATTGCCAGCATCCGGTCTTCGGCGCGGGCGTAGGCTGTCAATGCCAATGCGGGAATATCTCCACCTTTTCCCGCACCGAGCTTGCGGACTCGCTTGATAAAGGAATAGCCATCTTCCTCTGGCATACCAATGTCGGACACCAGCACGTCGGGCAGTTCGATTTCCAGTGTTTCAAAGGCTTCGGCTGCCGAACTTGCGGTTACTACCACCGCGTTACAATCATCCAGCAAACGCTTTACCAATGCGCGTGCGTCCGGATCGTCGTCGACCACCAGGACTTTCAGCCCGGCAATTTCGGCACAGAGATCGGGACTCAATGCCGCCAAGGCTTTGCAGCCCGCCTTTGGGTGACGCAGATCGATGGCATAATCCGCTTCAGTTTGGAGCGGACCGAGGGGCAGTAAGACGAGGGATGCGTCGAATTCCCCACTTTGTCGGCTTTGAAGGAAGGCTATGAGGTGTTTGTCATCACCGACGCATCAAGGCCCTTCAACCAGACCACGCGCGACGCCGCATGGAACAGAATGTCCGCTGCCGGTGCCCGGCTGATGACATGGTTCGGGGCCGCATGCGAACTTCATCGCGATTGGCGCAATGACGTCGAAAGACTGGGAGCTTTGTTCTCCAATTGCTTGCCCAGCTACCGATGCCTCAATAGAATCATTTCTCACAGCAGAATAAATAACCTGATCACAGGCGCCACCACCGCCGTCCATTTTTATGAACCAACTCGAAACTCACTCACTTGTTACCTGTGCGGATTTACTTCAGCATATAGCACAGACTTCCGAACAATGGCTGCTGCTCGACGTCCGGCCGGAGGCCGACTTCGAATCGGCGCATCTGCCGCGTGCAGTTCAAAGCAGTGTTTACGAGATGGCCTTCGTGGACCGAATGCCCGAAATCGCTGCGCCCGGTGACGAACGCTCGATATGCGTTTACGGCAATGGTCCGGACACTCATGAAGCACGCATGGCCGCAGAAAAACTCGTCCGCATGGGTTATCGTCGTGTGTTCGAGTTTCGCGGTGGTCTAGAGGAATGGATGGCAGCCGGTGGAGCCGTGGAGGGAGTTCAAGCTCCAAAGCCAGCTGAACCTGCCGTTCCAGATTCCCGCATGGAGATTGATCTCACTGAAAGCCGCATTGAATGGATTGGGCGAAATCTTCTGAACCGGCATCACGGTACGATTGAGCTCGTGAGTGGGTACATTGATTTCCGGGATGGACTGCCTGCGGGCGGCGAATTCGTTATCGACATGAACTCCATCGCTTGCACCAACTTGTCCGGTGATCCGCTGCACGATGTACTGGTCGGCCATCTGCAGGGTCATGACTTTTTCGACACCGAAATCTATCCGCAGGCAGATTATCGCATTCTTTCCACGCGGCGGATCGAAGAAGCAACGCCGGGCGCACCCAACCTGCATGTAGATGGAGAATTGAGCATCAAGGGCAAGACCTTGCCTCTATCTTTTGCCGCTGTGGCGGGCTTTACCGGAGAAGGCCAACCCGCCGCACAGGCAGTGCTCGCCTTTGATCGGACACATTGGAATGTCATCTACGGATCCGCCCGATTCTTCCGCAACCTCGGCATGCATCTGGTCAACGATCTAATCGAGATTCAACTCCGAATCGTCTGCCGATAAAGCGAAGCTTTGCACCCGTGCGGTGGGCGGGCAGAGTTTATTTTTCAGAGCTGAGCAGAATTCGGCAGCTTTTACAGCCTTGGATCCACCGGCTCGCTTTCCAAAGCCAGCACTCCGAAAACGCATTCATGCACCCGGCGCAATGGTTCTTTGCGGGAGGCACGTTCCAGCCCCTCCACACCCAAGGCAAACTCACGTAGCGCGAGGGATCGCTTGGCTGAGAGCCCGCGCTTGCGCAGGCGATCCAGATTTATTGGAAGGGTGTATTCCGGGCCGTAGATAATTCGGAGATATTCCTGTCCTCTGCATTTGACGGCAGGTTGTGCTATGCCACGGCGACCTTTTGCGATGAAATCCACAGGTTTGACCACCATGCCCTCGCCTCCCTGACCGGTCAGCTCCAACCACCACTCGGTGCCGGATTGAAGACTGCTCTCATCCAGAAGATCGATGATCCTGTAGGGTGTTGCCAGCAGGAGCCCGCTCGTATCAGCTTCGCAAATCCTGCGGATGGTTTCCATATGCCAAATGTGATCGCGGGCGGTGTGGGTTTTCTGGTCCGTCGCAAGAATGTGGAATGGAGCCAGTTTGAAATCCGACAGGGAATTCACAGGCCAGCAATACTGCCGATAAGCTTGCACATAGGCCTCATGGCAGTTTTGCTTCTGCTGAAAACGCTCATGCAGTCCGGCAAAGGACTCCCCGCGATCTGAAACCCCGGCGAGCAACTCGAAGGCTTCGGCAAGGGCGGTACGACCTGCCGCTCCGACTGCGGCATATTGGTGGCGGATCAATTCCTGAGCTTTCGCAGACCAAGGCATGAGTTCACAATCAAAACAGGCCCAATCGGTTTGCAATTCCTCCCAGAATCCAGAGCGGTCCAAAGTGTCACGCACATGCCTCAGAAAGTCCTGTTCGAGAACACGATCCTCAAAGAAACGGCGTCCGGTGCGGGTATAAACAATGCCGATGTCATCGCCATCCGTGGCGGGGATTCCGAAGCGTTTCTGAACGACTTCCTCATTCCGGCAGATCACCATCACTGCCCGTGATCCCATGTGTTTTTGCTCGCAGATCACCTTCGGCACACCCTCATTGCGGTAATAGGAAAAAGCCTCAGCTGGATGTTCAAGAAAACCATCCAGCTGGGAGGTTTCAGGGGGCGACATGGTTGGAGGCAGATAAATCAACCACTTGGGATTTGCTGCAAAGCGGCTCATGACTTCCAGAGCGGCCGTGGCGTTTTCCTCCCGAATGGTCACGTTGTTCATGAGGCGCGTGCCGATAATCTGTTTGCCGGTGACATCGGCCAGATCCAAGGTGTCGTCGAGTTGTTGCTGAATGCTGAGGGCAGGAACCTGTTGCACCTCAGGGATGAACGGACGGGCCGGTTCGGCATAGGTTTGCCTGGCGGGGACGGATACGATTTCCAGCTCGGGATATCGCAAAGCAGTCAATTTGCCACCAAAGACACACCCTGTATCAATGTTGAGGGTGCGATTGACCCACTCCGGCTCGGGAACCGGGGTGTGGCCGTAAACGACATGTGCCACGCCGCGATATTCAGCAGCCCAATTGTATCGCACCGGAAGACCAAACTCATCGGTCTCACCGGTGGTTTCGCCAAAGAGAGCAAAATCCCGCACACGACCTGAGCCCCGGCCTTGCAAAGTCTCCTTCATTCCGGCATGGGCAACCACCAACTTGCCAGAGTCGAAAACATAGTGGCTGACCAGCGAATCAAAGAACTCCGCCGCGATCCGGGAGAAGCCTCGATAATGCTCCTCGTAAGTTTCAAACTGCATTAGAGATTCGGCCAGCCCATGAGTGATCTGGACATTTTTCCCATATATTTTGCGCATGAATTTGACATCATGATTGCCTGGAACGGCCAGAGCGGTTCCGGCCTTCACGGATTCCAGAACAATGCGCACGACTTCG
>JBGTCP010000460.1:0-1768 GCA_041748815.1 Chthoniobacterales bacterium | reverse complement strand
TCAGCGCGACAAGACACGATGCTGCGGAAAGCAAGATTGGACGATATGTGCCGGTTGTCATCATGTGCAAATTCACTGCCACAGTATCATACGGCGGGACAATGCGGAGGGAATTTTTTATGAGAAAACGGGAAGAATTATCGAGCGGCAGAATCATTGAGTCTTCCAATCTTTGGGAAACTGCCAAGCGGGGGCGCGGCTGAGGATGCGTTTCTGTCGCGCGCGCAGGGTCGGGCCGGGAGCTACGGGATTCCATTGGCGTGGATTGGGGAGCATGCCCGCGAGCAGCGCCATTTGATTGTCTGTGAGTGCGCCGGAGTCCCGTTTGAAATGTGCTTGCGCCGCCGCATGGATTCCGTAAATGCCGTCGCCCATCTCGATGACATTCACATAGAGTTCAAGGATGCGGTGTTTGCTCAGGAGCTTTTCCATCCAGAATGTGAAATAAATCTCGGCGCCTTTTCGGAGGCGTGACCTCCCTTGCCAGAGGAATAGTGAACGCGCGCATTGCATCGAGATCGTCGACGCGCCCCGCGCTTTTTTTTCCGGGTCCCGTGCCTCGTCCATGGCGATACGCATTTCGGTCCAATCAATACCATCGTGTTGAAAAAAACGCTGATCCTCGGAGACTAGGACGAAGTGTGCAAATCGAAGAGGCACATTCTCCATGGCCTGCCATCGGTAGCGCACGGGAGCAGGTTTGTTGCCCTCCAGTCGCGCTTCGATCCAGCGCTGGGCCATAAGCGGAGTTCGCGGAGGGTCAATGAATCGCACACTAAAAACCAGCACCGGAGGCATGATCACGGCGAGCAGTAGCAGCGCTAAAACGGATTGCATAAAACGCCACAAGATCCGCTTTTTTTGCGGACCTTTCGGTTTCGACTTGGATTTCATTTTCCTGGCGGACATTACGCGTCGACGATTTCAAACGGGCAGCGGGGCAGCGCATTGAGGAATGCCCGTCCGTAGGATTTCCCGAGGATCCGGTTATCCAGCACCGCAACGATGCCGCTGTCGGATGTCGTGCGAATGAGGCGTCCAAAACCCTGGCGGAATTTTAAAATCGCCTCCGGCAGTGAGTATTCGCGGAAGGGATCGCCACCCCGGTTTTTGATAAACTCCAGCCTCGCCTCGATGAGTGGATGATCCGGCACAGCAAATGGCAGGCGCGTAATGATGACATTGCCCAGCGCGTCGCCCGGCACATCCACACCGCCCCAGAAGCTGTCTGTGCCGAAGAGGGCATGATTGCCGGGTTTCTTAAATTCTTCCACTAGCCGGTGGCGGGGGATGCCTCCGCCCTGCATGAGGATGTCGATGCCTTCGCGTCGAAGTGAAACCTCCACGCGTTGTCGCACCGATTCCATGATGCGGTAGCTGGTGAAGAGCACAAACGCGCGACCTTGCGTCATCTTCACAAAGTGCAAAATCCAATCGCTGAGAGCGGCATCATAATCAGCATCCCGGGGATCGGGCATCTTGCGAACGAGGTAAAGTTTGACCTGCTTTTCAAAATCAAAAGGGCTGCCAATTTGTTCTGCTGCGACTCCCTGAGCACCGACACGTTCGCGGAAATAGTTCAGCTCGGGATCTCCGGTGGAGAGGGTTGCGCTGGTCATCACGCACGTGCGGCCTTCGCGGAAGAGCAAGCGGCGGAGTTGCGCGGCCATGTCGATGGGGGCAGCGTTGAGTGATAAAAACTGGCCGTTCTTGCCGGTGCGCTCGACCCAATACACATGCTCTGGCGCGCGCTGACTGAGAAATGTCC
>JBGTCP010000459.1:0-4262 GCA_041748815.1 Chthoniobacterales bacterium | reverse complement strand
GTCGTCACCCGGCGCAGCAGTCCTGCAACCCGGCGATGTGATCGAGGAAATCAATCGCGAGGAAATCCGCACCCCCGAAGATTTCGCCCGGGTCGCCGCCAGCCTCACAGCAGATGAACGCGTCATGCTCTTCATCTCCCGGCAACGCACCCGCTCATTCGTGGTCGTGGAGCCTTGAGCGCTTTTCGGAAACGCAAGATTGCGGAGATCGCTGAGAATGGCGTTCATCGCAGAAGCAGACCGTTCCTGCGTGGAGCGCGTCGAGCTTCGCCGCCGGAAGCAAGAACATAGAATGATTAAGTGCCTCCCCTCGTTTCACTCAGGAATGTTTTCGAATTTGATCTCTCTGTCTCCGCCATTGGTCGAGTAGTCATGGGGATAATAGTGTAGGCTTGGCTTACCACTAGGAAATGGGATAAACGCATTCACAGTATTGCCCTTGGCATCAGAGTGCGAAAGATTCCATGCCCCCTCGCCTGATTGCTCCCTGTCACCGAACAAACTGACCTCAATGATGTAATATCGTTCATCGTCCCCCTGCGTCTTCAACATCCTTTGCGCGATCTGACAGGCTTCCAAGAGCGAAATCTCGGGGCGCTTGTTCAGCGGGTAGTCAAACAATGACGCCTGAGTGAACAAGGGCAGAAGCCAGATCGCGACGAATACGAGGCTTGCTTTCATAATTGCTGGCTGGTGCGATTCCATGGCGACCCTCACGCCGTTTCGGCGACGACGTAATTTATCTGCCATAGCCTGCCAGGTGCGCTTTGTTACGGGCAATGTCGCCCTGGCTGGAGAGCGATTGAACCGATGCTGTCGCCCAGCGCTCCTATTAAGTTTGCGGGACTGCGACGGGGTGCAGCCGCATCCTCGGCAATCTTGGCCTCGATAGCTTCACGGACAACCACCGATTTCGCGACACCACGGCGTTTTGCCAGTTCAGCCAGACGCCCGCCGAGCGCAGGAGAAAGTTTACATGTCAGCGCACTCATGGGGAAAAGGTAATCCGTAGTAAGCTTGTGGCAATACGGAAATGTGAATCGGCAGTTCGTTATCCAACGGACTGTTTTGACCAATGATCGGACACCGCCGCAGGGCAGAACTAATTTTCCTAAAGGGATAGCTGGCCAGACATTCTCACATTCTTAAGAATGTGAGAATGTTCATCAGGCTGCTTTGCGTGATGTGCAAAAGGAGCCGCAGGTGGCTCTAGAAATGCGGTTTTGACGATGCGCAATATTTCTGAAGAATGAAGAACGGTGAATCGCAGACACATAGCATCTCGAAAGATTCTTTTTCTCGCCATGAGCGGGGTGCGGGTGCATGACCGGGAACTATTGGACCTTGGCCTCAACTTGCCGGGATTTGTCGAGCGGAGCAAGGTAATCGCTTCGTTGCCCAGCTTGGGTTTGCTCACACTGGCTGCACACACGCCGGAGGATTGGGAAATCATCTATCGGGAGTTTGATGAAATTCCGGGCGATGCCGCCTGCTCGATTGCAGACGAAGGATTTGGCGTGGTTGCCATTTCTTCGCTGACGGCAAGAGTTAAAGATGCCTACTCGCTTGCATCCGGGCTGCGCAAATTGGGGGTGCGCGTGATTTTGGGTGGTTTGCATGCGAGCACCATGCCGGAAGAGGCCGCAAACCATGTCGATCTCGTTGTTCAAGGAGAAGGAGAAGCCGTGTGGCCCCAGGTGCTATCGGACATCGACGCCGGGATTCAACGCAGTTTTTATTCCAGCTTCCGTCTGCCGAACCAGCAGGCTGAACATCGCGTCCCACGCTATGGTCTCCTGGACATTTCCCGCTACAATCGCCTGACTCTCCAAACTACTCGTGGATGCCCGCTGCATTGTTCCTTCTGCGGAGCCTCGCGCTTGATCAGTCCGTTTCGCAAAAAACCAATACCGCAGGTGGCAAGCGAGCTGGAGGCCATTCTTTCGATCTGGCCACGTCCGTTCCTGGAGCTGGCTGACGACAATACTTTTTTTGACAAAGCCTGGAGCAGAGAGCTTGTAGCATTGCTGAAAAATTACCCGGTGCGCTGGTTTACCGAGACTGATCTGTCCGTTGCCGACGATCCGGCCTTGCTTAAGCTTCTGGCCGAATCCGGCTGCGCCCAAGTTCTGGTGGGTTTGGAATCCGCCAGCCGCGAAAACATGCGCGGAATGGATCGCGCGAACTGGAAATTCCGAACACATCAAACCTATCGGGAGAAAATTCAGCGGATTCAAGACCACGGAATCTCGGTCAACGGGTGTTTCATCCTTGGCTTCGATCACGACGACGCTTCGACTTTCCCGGCAACCCTGGATTTTATCGACGGGCTTGGCCTGGCGGAGGTGCAGATCACGCTGCTAACTCCTTTTCCCGGCACGGATTTGCGCAAAGACCTCATTGCTCAGAACCGTCTGACCGCTGTTACCGATTGGGAAAAATACACGCTTTTCGACACTACCTTTACGCCTGCAAAAATGTCCGAGGAAATACTGCGGGACCGATTTCACTGGCTGATGTCCCAAGTTTATAGTGATGATCGGACCGCTGAACGAAAAAGTATTAAACGGCAATGTCTGCGAACGACTCTACAGCTTCAGAATTGATGACTTGGCGGGAAAGATCTGGTCTTTGGTCTCGTTTGCTGACCTTTCGCACGAAGGAAGCCGATTGGCAGTCCTTTGACTGGAAATTGTTGAGTGCGGGATTGGTCCTTACCTGGCTGGCGGGCGTTGGACGCTACTGGGACGACCCCCGGGCGGAATTGCTGCAAAATCTTGGTCTCGGCTCGGTCACTTATGTTTTTGTGCTGGCACTGCTCCTTTGGATAATCCTCAAGCCACTTGATACGGATCGATTCACTTATTTTCACATTCTCACCTTTGTGTGCCTGACTTCTCCGCCTGCTCTTCTCTACGCCATTCCTGTAGAAATGTGGATGAGTCTCGAAGATGCCAACATGGTCAACCTGATCTTCCTGGGATTGGTTGCGCTGTGGAGGCTGGCCTTGTATACATTTTATGTGATCCGGTTTGGGAGCCTTGGATGGCTTGGCACGATTGCGTGCGTGGCGACTCCTTTAGCTGTCATATTGCTGACGCTGACTGCCCTCAATTTGAACGATGTCATTGTGAATGTAATGGGCGGCATCCGCGAGGCTGACAAATCCTCCCAGGACGCAGCTTACATGGTGACAATGATCGCGGCCTATCTTTCCGTTCCGGTTTCGATTGTTGCCGGGTTGATCTGGCTGACACTTTGTGGCATCGCCCTCCGGGACCGGGGAGAAAAGTGAACTCCATTCGCCATGACCAGAAGATATTCAGCTGTTCAACACAATTCACGGGATACCTACCCACGCCACGCCCGGTGGTCTGTCACTTCGCCCGCATTATTTTGGTGTGTCAATGATCGGCGTCACAAAATATGAGCTTCTCCATCAGGTCAGATTCCACTGACGACCCAACTTTTATTGAGCTAGTGAAGCGTATCGTGACTTGCAGCTACCATCAGGGTGATTACGAAGAGGTGTTCATCATCGAGATTAAGAATTGGTTCGACCACAAGTGGCTCAAGTTCTCGGGCATCGGGAGGGTGCGATTTGAATTCTCTCGCGACGGTCATCAACAGGTTGCCCTTAATGAGTTTTGGCAGGAGAAGGTAACATTCCCGCCCTTCACACCTAATCGGGTTCTGCAGCAACAGTGGCATCCGGCCGGTGAATTCAAGAGGAGAACTCCGGTGCATGACAAGAAACGACGCCAGCACAGTTCTTGGAATCTGCAAAAGCGAGTCACGCAATATGCCGACTCAGCGCTGTTTGTATGGTTTTCCTCCGGCACCAGACTCAATGATCGAGGCAGCGTGATGCTATACCAGGTCTGCAATGGAGAGGTCTCAGCTTGGTATGCATCTTTCCGGAAAGCCGATGGCTGGATGTTGCATCTTACCAAGGGAACTACCAGAGAGGCGGTTGGGGAGTTGGTGACGCAGGTCGCTGAATAATCCAGCGCCAAGCGTATAGCGAGACACAAACACTCCATTGAAGCATTTCGTCGTTGAATCTTCGTGCGTTACTCACTTCCGGTTTTTTTGCGGAAGCCCCAGCTTCGCCTCTTCGATGGTCAACTACATCACGGATTTTCCCTCTCCTCGACACTCAGCCTTTCAGTGATCGCGGTGAGGTTGTCTTTGTTGTGGCTGGAGGGGAAGAGGCGGGCTGCTTCTGCGTAGTGCGTGTGGGCTTGTTCGAGTTGCCCGGC
>JBGTCP010000458.1:0-2044 GCA_041748815.1 Chthoniobacterales bacterium | reverse complement strand
CGGTTTTCCTCGATGAGATCGGTGAAGTGGATCACTCCATCCAGGTCAAACTCCTTCGCGTGCTGGAAGCGAGAGAGTTTCAGCGCCTCGGGGAATCCGAAACACATCCGCTCCTTGGTCGCATCGTCGCCGCGACCAATCGCGATCTCGATCAGGCCATGCGTGCTGGCGAATTTAGACGTGATTTTTACTTTCGCCTCTGCGGCGACGTGATCCGGATGCCCTCGTTGCAGGAGCGATTCGCGGATCGCGCTGATGAGCTTCCGATGCTTGCAAGGTTTCTAGCCCGGCGCATCGTTGGAGAGGACGAAGCCGATATGCTTGCGGGGGAGGTGGTGAATTGGGTCACCAATGAGCTTGGGTCAACCTACCCATGGCCCGGCAACGTCCGCGAGTTCGAGCAATGCGTCCGCAACATCCTCATCCGCGGTGCTTATCATCCTTTTGAAGAAGGCGCGAAGTCCGGCGATGAAGATTCCGCCTGGCTTCAGCAGGTGAAAGACGGACAACTCACTGTCGAGCGTTTGCTGGAGGCCTACTGCCGACGCGTTTACCAGAATTGCCGAAGTTACGAGGAAACCGGACGCCAACTCGGCCTCGACCGCCGCACCGTTAAAAAATATGTTGATGCTAAGGTTTGAGGGCCCATCAATCCCCGTCCCGGCCGAGCATTTTCAGGCCCATCTCCATGCTCATTTTTTCGAATGTGCGTTGTTGTTCAAGACTCGAACGGAGAACTTCTGTTTGTTCGGGAGAGAGAATGCTGTCCGCACGGAGTAGGACTTTTTCATGCAGCTGCTCTTGCTGCATAAAGTAGTGGTCGCTATGTGCTTTGGTCATGGTTGCCGGATTCGCTGCCGCCTTCGGATCCGAAAAATCCACAGCATAATCAAAATTCATGCGTTCCTCGAACATCACATCCATAAGGGACGCCTCCGCTTCTTCGGACAACGGCATGCCTCCTGAACGTAGCTGGGGACCCAGCGTTTTGAGGAGCTGTCGCTCGGGTTGTGACATTTCATATCTCTCAAAGACCTCGTATTGCTCTGTGCCCAGAAGTTCCTTCAATGCGTCCTCCGATGCTTGGTGAGCGTCCCCCATTTCAGCAGTCATCCTGGCTGATTCGCCTTCCGGAATTTCTGTGCCTGCCATCGCAGCTAGCCCGAATTCCATTCCAATCATGGTGCGGTCAATGAGGATCTCCATCGCTACGTCCCTGGTTGCATCGTCCAACTCCATCAAATCGAACAGATCATTATAAAGCATTTCCACTCCCGTGCGCATTTGTGTCTTCATCATGTCGTGCATCGCAGGGTCTTGCATCATATCCGCCATTGCAGCCATCGGATTCCCGGTTTCCTTTTCGACCGGTGCCGGGACGGAGTGCTCGGGTTCGGGTTCCGTTGCCGCGCTTATCGCCGATTCTCTGGTTTCTGGAAGCAATGGATCGTTCGATTTGCTGGCCCGCAATGCCTCCAGCTCCTGTTTTGTAGAGTCCAACTGCAGCGCGAGTGCCGATTTCTGCCGCTGCTCCCACGCTGCCCAACCCGCCAAAGCGATGGCAGCCAGAATGAGAAAAATCACTACGTTTCGTAAGTTCATCATTAAACTATTAGATATCCGGGAATTTTATGCGATCCGAAATTCAACCTAAACAGGAAATTGCCATTGCTTGTCGTGAAGGCTTGACCTCATGAGGTGATCTGGTGAAAGTGCTTCAGGCTTTATTTTGAGAGCCGGTTTTCAAGATGAGCCATGCAAGCGACACTTCCTAAGTTCCATCAAATTCAGAGCCGGTTCCGGCTGGAACGCTTGCTTGCCCACATGAGTTGGGCATTTCTATTGGTGACCGCTTTTGCGATCATTGCTTCCGTGATTTTTGTGATTATGCCGGCCGAGCGGATTTCATTGATGTTGGCTATTCTGATGCCGGTTTTCGCGATTGCGGCAGGTGTCATTTATTTGACAATCCTGTGGTCAAACCGGCCTTCTGTGGGTGCAGTGGTGCGGCGGGCGGATCATGTGCTGGGGCTTGAGGATCGCT
>JBGTCP010000457.1:0-17605 GCA_041748815.1 Chthoniobacterales bacterium | reverse complement strand
ACTCCGAGCGGCATTGTGCTGGCGATCGTAGCCACGACGCCTGTTTTCGTGATGCCGCTTGCGTGGTTCACCGAGAATGACCGCCCGACCCGTATATCTTTGCTGGGATCGGTCATTGCAATTGCCGGGGTGGTTGCATTGTTGATTTTGTAGAAATATTGCGCTGGCAACCGGATGAACGATCACTTACAAACAAAAAATATGGCCAGCTACCTTGAAAAAACCGCTAAAGTGCCCGTCCTGCTTGCAGAAGATGACGAAGTCTCGCGTCAGATCCTGCACTCGCAGCTGGAAGCATGGGGATATGCGGTGGAGAGTTACTCCGAAGGCATGAAGGCGATCATGGCGCTTCGACGTAAGGATGCTCCACAAGTCGCGATTCTTGATTGGACCATGCCTGGCATGGAAGGGCCGGACATCGTGCGCCGGCTCCGGCAAGCGGAGCGTGTGCTTTACGTCATTATTTTGACAGCCAAGGGTCAGCGCGAACAAATGATCGAAGCGCTGGACGCGGGCGCGGATGATTTTCTGGTGAAACCCTGCGATCCGGATGAATTGCTCGCGCGGCTGAAAGTCGGCATCCGCGTCACCGACCTCCAGAACGCTCTCGAAGCGCGGATTATCGAGCTTGAGGAAATCTCCGGCAGAACACGTCGCGAATTTGGAGTTTAAGTGGAGCCACGTTTGAGTGCTCCCCCATTACGGTTTGCGATAGTTGGTTGTGGATCGATCGCTTCCACGCAGCTCCAGTCAATCCACGCTTTGCCGCCGGACATGGCCGTGGTGGTGGCCTGTGTGGACGCGGACCAAAACCGGGCCGGGGAATTTGCGGGCAAATATTCGCTGGAATCCCTGACATGGGAAGCGTTGCTTGCTTCG
This sequence comes from Chthoniobacterales bacterium, assembly GCA_041748815.1. Lineage (GTDB taxonomy): Bacteria > Verrucomicrobiota > Verrucomicrobiia > Chthoniobacterales > CAKUMP01 > JBGTCP01. The sequence continues at coordinate 16,726 of JBGTCP010000457.1, read as the reverse complement.
GCAGATGTGGACGCGGTCACATTCTGCACGCCCAGCGGCATTCACGCGGAGCAAGGGATCCAGGCACTGCGGAGCGGTAAACATGTGATCGTTGAGAAGCCGATGGATGTGGATCTCGCTGCGTGTGATGCGTTGATTCGGGCCCGCGACGAAACCGGGCTTCAGCTTGCAGTGGTGAGCCAGCACCGGTTTGACCCTGCATCAATCATCGTCCGCGAAAAGTTGGATGCAGGGGAGTTTGGAAATGTGATTTTGGCCGAGGCGCGTATTCCATGGTATCGCACGCAGAAGTATTATGACTCAGGGGACTGGCGGGGGACATGGGATTTGGATGGCGGCGGGTGTGTGATGAATCAGGGCATACACACGGTGGATCTTTTGCGCTGGTTTTGTGGGGCTCCCAGGCGTGTACATGCCCGCATGGGCACGGCTGCACACACAGGCATCGAAGTGGAAGATTGCATGGTTGCTACGGTGGAATTTCGGAATGGCGCAATCGCGACGATTCTTGCATCGACCTCGGTCTATCCGGGTTTTCCGGCGTCGCTCATGATCACCGGGACGCAGGGGACGGCGATGATCGAGGGGGATGCGCTCAAGGTTCTGGCCATTCAGGGTCAGGAGCAATGGGTTTCCAAAGCTTCAAATCTTCATGCGCTGCAAGTGGCTGGCGGCGGTACACGCGCCGCATCGGCAGGTCGCGATGAAAAGCCCGGCTCAGCGGATGAGGCGTATGCATGGGGGGATGCGCACCGCGAGCAATTCCGCGATTTTGTGGAGTGCTGTCGCACAGGGCGCAAGCCGGTCGTGGACGGACAGGAAGGTCGCAACTCAGTGGAGTTGGTGCTCGCACTTTACGAATCCGCGCGGACCGGGCGGGAAGTCGTTTTTGAGTGATTGATTATTTCCGCGCTTCGAACCGTCCTTCGACGGTGAGCGGTTCAGCTCCGTCGCCGGTATCCGGCAGCATAGTGCCTGAGAATGTGCCCGCGTAATTGCCCTCGGAGGCTTCCTCCACGACCACAGTAAAATCTCCCGAGCCGTCCACTGCATCTCCGCGCCACACCGAAGTGCCATCGGAGTACCTCACTGCCACAACGCCAGCGATTCCGCCCTCTGCGACGTCGTCGGGGATGAAATACGGAAGGCTTACTTCTTCAAGGTCGTGTTGGATCATGACTTCTATACTCTCGGGAGCATCATGAGCAGGCCGCGCTGTGAGCCAGATGTCGCCGGGAGTGCCACGGTTTTCCAGGTTGCCGCCGAAGTCGAAACGCACTGGATCTCCACCATGATCCAATGCGATAAAAAGATTCCATTCTGAAGTCACCGAGGGTTCAGAAGAAAAGCGGGCATCGACCTCCGGTTCTGGTTCTACCTCGCTGGCTGGCTTTCCGCACCCGGAAAATACCAATGCTACGGCGACGCTGATAACGGTGAGTAAGGATGATGACTGCATGGACGCAACTATAAAAACTCCACGCATCACGTCGACAAGAGATTGAGAAAAAAATCTCGTGGACTCAGCGCGACGCCGGTTTAGTCTGACATCTTATGGAAATGAAACGACTTGGAAAATCGGGCCTGAAAGTTTCCCCACTCTGTCTCGGGACGATGAATTTCGGCTGGGTCACACCGGAAGAGGAAAGCTTTCAGGTAATGGATCGTGCGCTGGAGCTTGGGATTCAGTTTTTTGACACAGCAGATGTTTACGGCAAATGGTCGACGTATGCCGGAGCATGTGAGGAGCTTCTCGGACGATGGCTGGCGCAGGGTGGCGGACGCAGGGAGTCTATCATTCTGGCGACCAAGGTCTACAATCCGATGGACCGTGAAGGCTTACGCGCTGAGCCAAATCGCGACACGCGTTGTTACTCGGCGGCGAAAATTATCCGTCACTGCGAGGACAGCCTGCGCCGACTCGGTCTTGATTGCATCGATCTCTATCAATTGCATCACATCGATCGCGACTGTCCGATGGAGGAAATGTGGGGAGCCATGGAGACACTGCAGAGGCAAGGAAAAATTATCTATGTGGGTTCGAGTAATTTTGCTGGATGGGATATCGCTCATGCCTGCCATGTTGCAAAAAATCAAGGTATGAGCGGACTGGTGAGCGAGCAAAGTGTCTACAACCTGCTCAACCGTACTGTTGAGTTGGAGGTCCTGCCAGCCTGCCGGCATTTCGGAGCAGGCGTGATCCCGTGGAGCCCCTTGGATGGCGGTACACTCGGCGGTGCGCTTGCAAAAGTAGAGTCGGGACGTCGTGCTGACGCTTCCAAACAGGAGCGCATCGAAGAGAAACGTCCGCAGCTTGAAAAATGGGAGGCATTGTGCTCGGAACTGGGTGAACGCCCCGCAGACGTCGCGCTCGCATGGCTGTTGCACAATCCGGTCGTCACGGCGCCGATCATTGGCCCGCGCACGGTGCAACAATTGGAGGAATCGTTGTGCGCAACGGAAATCAGTCTCAGCGATGAGGTGATGAAAAAGCTGGATGAGATTTTTCCGGGTCCGGGTGGTGAAGCGCCCAATGCCTACGCGTGGTAGGTTGCAGCGCTACTCGAAGACGACGTTCTGGCGTTGCAGAGTGGCTGCTGTGAGCCGGTCAAACTCTAGAATTGCGTTATTGTGATCGGTGAGCGCGCGCAATTCCGCAGCCCTCGCTGCTGCAAAATCACTCTGTGCTTCGAGTAAAGTGAACGTCGTAGTGCTGCCGGCACGGAGACGTTCCTCCTCTGCATCCAGTTGCTCCTGTGCCAACACGCGGGAGATGCGTGTTGCCTCGATCCGCTGAGCTGTAGTCTCGATTTGTCCAAGCGCATTGTCCACTTCCACAATGATGTCCTGCTCGAGCCGTCTCAGGTCGGTGAGAGATCGTGCGACTTCCAGACGGGCGGATTCCACACGTCCGCGCCCTGCACGATTCGGGAATGGAATGCTTACCACCACTCCTGCATTCCAATCGGTGTTCTGATCCTGAAACGTCCGGTTCAGGCTGTCGGTGAAACCGCTATCGAGTCCATTGAGTCCGTAGCTTCCGACGAGATCCACGCGTGGCAGTCCCTGATTGCGGGTGAACCGGACGCGGATGCGCTGTTGTTTGAGTGTGAGAAGCGCCCGCTGGTAGTCGGGGCGCCGGGCAAGAGCCTCGGCGGCAGCTTCGCGGGACGTGATGCGGCGAGGTGTGAGGCCGGGGAATTCGGTGGCAACGATCCGCCGGTCCACAAAATTTTCAATATCGTCGGTCACCAGTTGCTTGAGAAAATTTTCGTTATCCTGAACTGCCCGCCTTGCTGTGATGACATCCTCCTCGCGTGCTGCAGCTTGTGCTCTGGCAGTGGTCACATCCAGGGGAGACATGACGCCGATCTCGGCCCGTTTAGTATTGTCGCTGACGAGTTGGCCGGCAAGGTTGCGGGCTTGTTCGGCCACGGCGAGATTCTGGTAGGAGAAGTAAAGGTCATTGTAAACGAGCAGCGTCCGCGTGACGATATCGATGATCCTTTCGCGCAGTTCCTCGTCAGCGATTTCTCTCCCGACCCGGGCGATTCGGATCTGGGACATAGTGGCGTCTGTGCCGAACCCGCGCAGAAGCGGCTGGGTAAGTTGAAGTCTGGCGAGCGTGTTGTATTGGGGAGTGAATTGATTAAATGTTCCCCTCCGGTTCTGCGTGTCGAGGCCAACACTGGCCGTCATGCCCCAGGGCGTGAGAGCATTCACACTCGCCTCGTACGTGTCGGTAATGAAAAGCTCACTGCTGGAGGACGTCGGAATGCGGGGATCAAGCTGTTGTGCCCGGCTGTCCTCCGCCCGTCGATAGCTGAAATCCAAGGTCGGGTCAAAGGTGCCCCGTTCGGTGAAAAGTGCTGCATCGGCTTGCAAGGGTGAAAACTGCTCGACTTGGATCTGGAAGTTTTTCTCCAAAGCCATACCCACAGCAGTTGCCGCGTCCATGCGGACAGTCGATTGTGCGTCATACTCTTTTGCAGAAACCGCAGGGTAGATTATCAGGCATGCGAGCACGGTCGCAGCAAGGGGGCGGAGGTCGCTTAACATGGAGTGCATGCTAGCGGATTCGTGCCCGGTGTCCAATTTTTGTGCCACTCCTCGATCTGCCCGCGCCACTCCGGCGTGCCAAGAGGTTTGTATTGTAAGCGCTGGCTGCTTTTGGACGGATCCTTTTTAAAAATAACTCCCAGCCAACTAGTGAGCTGCGTGGCGTCGCGTTCATCAAGGCACAAATCGCCGTCGATCAAAAAGCGCGGCTCAGGGAAGTCGCGGACGGGTTCGCCCAGCCATCCGCCGGATGCGTCGCTCAGGATCGTTTGGAGATCGGTGGGGCTCATGAAGAGTGGCGATTCGAGCGTGACGGAAAATGAGACTCCGCGGATGCGGTGCAGAATCCATGCCGCCACCAATGCCTGCTCTCCGAGTACGTGGATGTGCCGAATGCCGGTGCGTCCGATTGTTTTAATGAGGTAAAGTGCGTAACGTGCCTGATTGAGGAAGCGACCGGTAGGATACTTTGAGGAAAGCTCTTCCCGGAGTTCTTCGATCTCGCGGGTGCTGAGTGCGACTTGTTTCCACTCGGCTTCCAGCACCATCGGATCGGGGAGGAATCGCAGATCGTGAACAAGAGTGGAGTCGGACTCCGCAAGCGGCAGCTGCGGGCGGCAAACAAACACCGGCCATGCGTCGGGGGCACTGATGAAGCGGGCCATTGATTCCTCGAATTTGCGGGTGGAAGGGTGGGGCCATGCATCCATCAGGAGCGCAAACGCGGACTGACGGGGAGGCTCCAACGGCGCACTGCTGCGATATTTTTCAAAGAGCGTTTTGATCAGGGCAGCAGTTTTTTCAACGGCGAAATTTTCATTGAGAAATAAACGCCCCTGCGCTCCCAGCTCCGAGCGCAGTTCATGGTCGGAAAGGAGTGAGAAGAGCGCGTCAGCAAGGGCTTTTTCATCTCCAGGCTCGATGAGGATGCCGGTTTGCCCGTCAATGACCATCTCGGGGATGGCTGCGAGTCGGGTGGACACAACAGGTTTGTTGGATGCCATGGCCTCGAGGATGACGGTAGGAAGGATGTCACTTGCTCCATGGGGATCTGTGATCGAGGCGAGTGCGAAGATGTCACATTGCGCCAGGGATTTGGCGACTTCGAGTTGCGAGCGCAGCCCAGGCAACTGCACACATTCCTCAAGGCCAAGGTCGGTGATTTGGCGGGTCAATTTCCCGCGAAGCGGTCCGTCACCGATGATCTCGCATTCAAACGAAACCCCGCGTTCTTTGAGTTGGCCCAATGCGGCAATGAGGTGTTGGAAGCCTTTGAATTCGATGAGGCGTCCGATGCTCAGGATGCGGGGGACCGGGCTCAGGGCCCGGGATGCTCTCGGGAAGCGTTGCACATCGATCCCGTTATACACGCGATGGAATTTGCCCACGCTTTCCGGACACATCTCCGAGAGCAGCTTGAGTGAGTATTCACTCACACACACCACAAATTCGGCCTCGCGGCAATATTCGCGGAGGAGTTCCAGCGGCGTATCCACGATGAAATCCTGCGCGTGGGCAGTGAGGCTGTATGGGATGCCGGCGATTTTTTTAAGGAAGTAGGCTGTGTGCGCGGCCTGGCGGGCGAAGTGCACATGCACGTGATTTACGCCATGCTCACGGAATGTTTTTGCGAAGTGGAGTGCGTTTGCGGCCCGCCATTTGGCATTGGCTGGTTTGCCGAAGAGTTCTTCGTGCCGATGGATCTCGTCGGCAGGCCAGGTGTCGAGATTTTCTGCAAGGCGAAGCATGCATTTGCGCACTTCCTCGTGGGGCGCGTATTCAATATGTGCCGCAAGCGCGGACGCATGCTCGTGGCGGAAGCTGCTGGACGGCGGGCTCACGGAGCCGATCACTACGTTCACTCCCAGGCGCTCGAGGCCCAGCATTTCCGTGTCACAAAATGTTTGTGAGGCGACCGGATATTTGGAAAAAAGATATGCGACTTTGAGAGGTTCTGCCATTTCAGGGGGGAGTGTGCCTTACCCAGCATGGGTTGGCAAAAAATTATTCCTCCCGGATCCAGGAAAAAAGGGGGAGGCAGGGAAGGTCAGTGTTGGCTGATTTCGTAGTCAAGAAGCCATGGAAGCAGCCATCCGGGGCGATTGCTGCTTCACGCCACGAAAATTAAGTTCAACCTCATCGACCTCAAATCCGTCGGGAAGCACTGCCTGCAGAGCTTTGGTTAGCTCGGGGGAGAGGTGAATGTCGTGCACCTTTCCGCTCTTCTTACAATAAAAGTGCGCGTGTTGAGGTGAGACTTCGTCCCTCGGACAAAAGCGGGTGGCCTGCTTTTGCATTCGCACGTGGCGGATCAGGCCGCAGGCGGATAGGGTTTCCAGACAATTATAAATGGTGCCGATGGAAATGCCTGGCATGTGCTCGCGTCCGCGCTCCCAGAGCATTTCGGCAGTGGGATGGTCGCGATGCTCGTGCAGCAAGGTGTAAACAAGCTCGCGCTGACGGGTGGCACGCAGTCCGTGCTCCGCGAGCGCGGATTTCAGCTCCGCGAGTTCTTGTGGTGAGAGTGACATTGTCAGCATTACATAGTTCCTGCAAATTAGGTATTTGCAATCAGAAATCGCGGCTTTCCATGGATCATGGATCCAAGCGGGGGACTACTCCAGCATTCCCCGATAATGGCCGCCCAGATGACGTCCCATCATTTTTAATACATTGATGCCGTAGGGGATCGGATCAAGGCTGGAAGTCTCATCGTCGTAGCGGGTCGGAATAGGGATCTCCCGGCACTGATGGCCGCTGAGATGAGCAAGAATGATCATCTCGGCGTCAAAGTTGTAGTTGTTTTGGAGCCGATCAAAAGGCACCGACTCGAGCAGCTTCCTCGAGTAAAGCATGTACCCCGAATGAAACTCCGCCAGTCGGGTGCCGAAGACAATATTTTCCATCCCCGTAAGGACAATATTGGGTATGTAGCGACTCAAGGGCATGCCTCCCTTCAGCGCTCCACCCCCTGCAAACCGTGAACCTTGCACGATCATAGCCTCAGCCTTGTGGATCGGAGCCAGCAACTCAGGGAGCAATTCCGGAGCATACTGGCCATCCGCATGTACCACTGCAAACGCATCGCATCCTGCCTCAAGGCCTGTGTGAAGCCCCGTTTTCTGCGCTCCGCCATACCCTTTATTTTGCGGGTGATGAACGACTCTTACATAGGGCAGGTCGGCAGCGATGGAGTCGGCAACCGCACCTGTGCTGTCCGGGCTGGCGTCATTAATGACCACCACCATGCTCTCGTCCGTCAACACCTTGGACGGGATGCGTTCGATGGTCGGCAGCAAAGTGGCGGCCGCTTTATACGATGGGATGATGATGCAATTTTTCACAAAAGGATTGCACCCATCGAAGCTGATTTAAAAAACACGAGTCAACTTAAAACCGCCTCGCCCTCCAGGATCAGCGGGATTTTTTGCAGCAGGTATTGGAAAGTATCGCGCCTGTGACTAACGTTGCCAGGCCAATGCCTGCGAGCAGGTAAACCACAGGGTGAGCTTTTGCATTCTGGACGAGTGCGTCAGCTGCTTCCTGCGTGACTGCACGGCTTTTTGCGAAAGAATCCACTGCCACTGATCTCAAGTGGGGAGCTTCAGAGCGCACCCAGTTTTCAAGCTCAGTGGCGGAATTTTTCAGCTTGGCGATGCTCTCATCCACTGTGTGGTGAAGTTGATCGACGGTGTCGGAGGTGGGTAATGGAATTTTCATCCATCTACCTTGACAGATGCGGACGATGTATTCAACCCTTGGTGTCATGTTTCTTCGAGTTGGGTTGTTTTCGAGTGCCCGCGAGCCCCGGGGTAGAGCTGCAAACTTTGCTTGCCTCAGGACTTGAGCTGGGTTACTTGATGAAATTTTACGCACATGACTACCGAAACATCGAACAAATCCACATCCACCTCTTCCACAGCATCCAAAAATGAACGTGGTCCGCAAATGAGCGGTGCGGACATCCTGGTCGCCTCGCTGGAGCGTGCCGGCGTCGATACGATCTTCGCCTACCCCGGCGGAGCTTCAATGATGCTGCACCAGTCGCTCACGCGGTCCTCTCAGATTCGCACAATTCTACCCCGCCATGAACAGGGTGGGGTGTTTATGGCCGGCGGGTATGCCCGCGCCACCGGCAAAGTGGGCGTGTGCATGGCCACCTCCGGCCCCGGTGCGACCAATCTTGTGACGGGTATCGCAGACGCTTTCATGGACTCGGTGCCGATTGTGACCATCACGGGTCAGGTCGCACGTGATATGATCGGGCGCGGCGCATTCCAGGAAACCGATTTTTTCGGAATGACCCTCCCCGTGGTGAAACACAGCTACCTCGTGATGGATGCTGCGGATATCCCGCGTATCGTGGCCGAGGCCTTCTTCATCGCGGCTAGTGGACGCCCCGGACCGGTGGTGATTGATATTCCAAAAGACGTGCAGAAGAGCATCACGCAGCCGGTTTTCCCGACTGAGATCAATCTTCGTGGATTCCCCGAGCCTCCGAAAGCAGATGATGTGGCGTTGCACGAGATCCTCGGGCTCATCGAAAAAGCCGAGCGGCCTGTCTTGTACGTGGGCGGCGGCATCATCACGTCGAACGCCTCCGAGGAACTGCGCAAGTTTGCGGAAGCTACAAATATCCCCGTGACCACGACTCTCATGGGCATCGGATGTTTTCCTGAGACACATCCGCAGTCGATGAAGTGGCTGGGAATGCACGGCACTGTCTATGCAAACTTCGCCGTGGACGAAAGCGATCTGCTGTTGGCTTTCGGCGTGCGGTTTGATGACCGGGTGACAGGGAAAGTTTCGGAGTTCGCAAAAAATGCCACTATCGTGCATATCGATGCCGATAATTCCGAGCTCAACAAAAACAAGGTGGTGCAGTTGCCGATCCTCAGCGACATCAAATATGCGCTGACCCGGCTTAACGAAATCCTGGAGCACGAAAAACGGGATCGCCGCACGTTCCCGGATTGGCACGCAAAAATCTCCGAATGGAAACGGGAATTCCCGCTGCATTACCGTCCGGAAGCAGGCCACATCATGCCTCAGGAAATCATCCGCGAGCTCTTCCATCTGACCAAAGGCGAAGCGATCATTTCGGTGGGTGTGGGACAGCATCAGATGTGGGCTGGTCAGTTTTATGACTTCGTGCATCCGCGCAGCTTCCTGAGTTCCTCGGGTCTCGGCTCGATGGGATTCGGCTATCCCGCCGCTCTCGGTGCCAAGGCCGGATGCCCGGACCGTCAAGTGGTGGACATCGATGGCGACGGCAGCTTCCTCATGAATGTGCAGGAACTCGCAACCGCCACAGCGGAGGGCATTCCAGCCAAAGTGATTATCATCAACAACCAGTATCTCGGCATGGTGGCGCAGTGGGAGGACCGCTTCTTCAAGAGCAACCGCGGGCACACGTTCCTCGGCGATCCCAAGGATATGAACCGCATTTTCCCCGACTACCTGCCCATCTGCGAAGGCTTCGGAGTGAAAGCCGAACGCATCACCAAGCCGGAGGAAATCATTCCCGCCCTCAAGCGCATGCTCGATTCCGAAGAATCCTACGTGCTCGACGTGATGGTGCCCTACACCGAACACGTGTTGCCAATGATTCCAGCAGGCGGCACCGTGCGTGACATTATCCTCGAGCCCATGACCAGCGACACCATCGCCCTCGACGGCGACGTGCCCGGCTGATCCTAAGCTGCAACAGGGCCTTTTCGACCGCCGAGATTTTCTACCACTGCTGCCATAGAGGTTTGTGTGCCAGGACGTGACGGTAGTATTCGCGTTTGCGCAGCTTTGAGGCAGCGGGTTCGTCGATGATAATCTTTACGACCGGATGCAATTGGAGGATCGACGCTGGAACCATGGCAGTCAGCGGACCTTCAATCATAGCGGCAACCGCATCGGCTTTGCGTTGGCCAAAAGCAAGCAGCACGATGGCGCGTGCTTCCATGATGGTTCCTATTCCCATGGTGATGACGTGATGAGGCACTTCTCCGGGTGTTTTAAAGTTGCCAGCGTTATCGGAGCGGGTTCGTTCGGTCAGGGTTTTGATTCGGGTGCGCGAGGCCAGAGACGAGGTGGGTTCATTAAACCCGATGTGGCCATCGCCCCCAATGCCGAGGACTTGCACATCGATACCGCCCGCCGAGTTAATTGCAGCCTCGTAATCCGCGCAATGGGAAGGGATGTCAGCTGCAAGGCCGTCAGGAACGTGGACTTGGTCGGAAGGAATGTTGATTTTTGAAAACAAATTTTCCTGCATGAAACGCCGATAGGACGCAGGGTGGTCAGCTTTTAAGCTTACGTATTCATCGAGATTAAATGTGGTGCACCGGGAAAAATCGAGACCGTCCCGCTGGTGCATGCGAATGAGTTCACGATAAAGTTCGAGCGGCGTTTCGCCAGTGGCAAGTCCAAGCACGGCATCGGGTTTACGACGCACGAGCGCCGCAATGAAGAGCGCAGCCTGTTGGGATGCGGAAGCAGAGTCCTGGGTGATAACGATTTCCATGATTTAATGATTGCCCGCCAGGCGGGTGGATAGACGGATTCGCACATCGTCGCGGAATCGATCAATGGCAGCGAGGGTGAATGCAACAGGGTCCAATTTTTCATCCGCGATCAGCGGCGTGAGATCCATGGCAAAAGCAACCTGACTGGCTTCGTCTCCGGCATGGGAGTCGAGGAAGGTTGCATTGGCAGAGCGGCGGCCCATTGTGGCGAGATCGTAGCGTTTGCCTCCTGCAATTTGGGAATCAAAAATCCCATTGAGTGCGGCTGCAAGATTGTCGTGTCCGCTCACGTCGAGCAGAACTTTTTCATTGTCGCACATCCAATCGAGTCCGCGCCAGACTTCACAACCCAGCAAGCTCGAGGGTCGCGATGCGGCGGGCAAAGCTCGGATTGCTTCGAGCACTGCTGCCGCCACACCGATGTGTGTATCGTGTTTGTCGGCAAAGTTGTGGGTATAGACGAACTCGGGTTTTGTGGCATTTAAAATTTCCCGTAGATCTTCGACAAGTCGGCTGTCGGTTGGTGACTTCACGATACTGCTCGGATAATCGAGCTGAAGCATCGCCGCATACCGCCCCACGACTGCCGCCGCCCGTTGTTCGCCAAGTCGAATTTGACACATCTCTTCATCTGTATAATGTGCGTATTCACCCTTGCGTGAGCTGCCGGCTCCGTTGGTGCAAGTGACTCCACCAAACCATTGATTATTTTGGTGATGATAGCATGAAACAATGCCGTGGAAGGCCATAAACTCAAGGTCGTCCTGATGTGCCCCGATCCCCAGATGCGTCACTCGCGCCAGCGCATCCTCGCGAGCAAGTCCGTCCGGGATAAAAATGTCCGCAGATGTGTTGTTTAAATGCATTTTGAATTCAGGGGATAATTTTTGGAAGACTTGCGGCGGCCACAGCCTGGCCCACCCTGCGGCTTTTTTCATCGGGGAGGTGCAGCTCAAGCCGGTCTGCAAGCTCAGGAAAGTCGCTCTTTAACACGGCTCTTGCCTTGGAAAGAACGATGTCCCCTCCGGCACCAGTAGTTACACGTCCCAGCACAAGCACGTGCTGCATATCATAAAACTCTGCATAGAGTGGTAACGCGTGACCGAGGTAAACTCCGATTGCCTCAAAAATTGACTCTGCCCTCAGATCGCTCCCGGCCATGAGCGCCTGGATGTGCTTGAGTTTTTCGGGCAATCCCAGCTCTGGTGGGAGGGTAATTCCAGCTGCCGGCAACAGTTTGTTGACCGCCTGTTGAGAAAAATAAAGTGCGCCCACACCATGGTCACCAGACCACTCGTCTTTTGCAGCATCGGGATTTAGATCGATCGGCGCAAAGGCGAGTTCGTTGAGTCTGCCCGTTATATTTCCCGATGGATTAATGTAGCCGGCCGCCTCGCTTGAACCCATGGCGATGCCGAGAAGGCCAGTCAGGTTCATTGACATTGCCCCTGCAAGCGCAGTGACGTCACCATCGTTGGCCACTTCAAAAGGCACAGACCATTCTCTGCCCAAACGCAGGAAGAGATCACGAGCCTCCTGCATGTGCGCCGCTGGAATCGACCGCAGCAAAGATGCAACCATAAAACGATTATTGACAATCACACCGGCTGAACTTCCTCCGATGGCGTCCACCTGCGGAAGGTATGATGCCGCTTTACGCAAACCTTGATTCAAATGTTGGTAGTGGTATTCCGGGTTTGCTTGATCTTTGGGATTCCACGGGAATTCATCACTGTAAACCACCTCACCGTCCCGGACCGCTGCGACCTTGTAGTCGCTGGCACCCAGATCAAATCCGATGCGGCACCCGTCGAGATTTTTCCCCAGAGTGGTTTCTGATTCGTGCGCCATGGGCATGTCATCCGTTTCAAGGAGTGCCACCTCGAAGGGCTTTTCATACACTTTTTCCATCAGATCCACATCAAATCCACGTGTACCATTCCGGGAGTAAACTCCGGCAAGATGCCCTGAGATTTCTTGCGGGCCGCTTATCATGAAACGCCAACCGCCGGCGGACCATAATAGAAACTTCGCAAGACGCTCGGCATGCAGCAAAGTCGATGCTTCGCGAGGATCTCCTATGACGGTATTGAACACGGAAAAATTGCCATTTTCCCGTTCTAAGGCCAGATGCAACATGTTTTGCTGCTCTGATGCTTGAGTTGAACCAATCTGGTTACGGCGAAAAATTCCGAACGGTGAAAACGCCGGATCGAGTCGGGTATTGATCATGATATTTTAAGCATTTTGGCAAGGCCGGAAGTCTGGGTGTGCTTCGGTTTCCAACCAGCATTTATCAGTTTGTTAGAATTGGAAGTTGAATGGCGGATGTCGCCCGGTCACGCCGGCCTTCCTGCCCGCTTCCAGCATGTTTAACAGGCCGTGGACGTTAAGCTTGACCGTCTCCAATGGCTTGGCCATCGACTCTGGCACGCTCACCATCGCCGCAAGGTGAAAAATGTAATCCACTCCTTCGACTGCGTCTGCAACGATCTTCTCATCCAGGATCGATCCCTCAATAAAATGACAGTCCAACTTTTCGAGGTTGCGCGCATGCCCCGTCCGCAGATTGTCTAGAACTACCACCTCAGCAGTTTCGTGCCAGGTTTCGACCACATGACTGCCAATAAATCCCGCACCACCGGTCACCAGGATTTTCATCGTGCCACCTCCCGCACCAGTTTGTTCATTGAAGCCTCCTGCTGCTCGATGCTTTCAACAAGCTTGAGTTGCGTGCGACACCGGTCGAGATTGTGCCCCGCCCGCTTGGTTTTAAAATAAACATCTCCTTCGAGATGATCTGTCAGGAAACGTATTCCGGTTTCCAGCGCGATCAGTTTTCCGGAAAAAGCCAGATGCTCTTTCTCCGCCTCGTTGAGGAATCCGCCAGCTGAAGACAAATACCCGCGCACCAATGCTTCGAACATGGGCATTTGCATGCGCACCCTGCTGAGATCCTGTTCGTCTTCAGGAGCCGGACTCGTGGCTGTGCGCACCATGTCTCCGAAATCGTAGAGAGCCAGCCCCGGCATCACCGTGTCCAGGTCGATCACGCAAATCCCGGTCTCCGTGGTATCATCGATCATCACATTGTTAAGTTTCGTATCGTTGTGCGTGATCCGCTCGGGGATTTCTGCCCGCGTGTGCAGATCGATTATCACGTCCACGAATGATTCACGTTCCTTGATGAACGCCCACTCGCGGGCGACTTCCTTGAGACGACCTTTAGGATCCTCCGTGGCCACTTCGGCGAGCCGATTAAACCGGGATCTTGTGTTGTGGAAATTGGGAATCGTTTCGTGCAGACGTCCGCCAGGTAGCGATGCCACCAAATCTTGAAACCCGCCAAACGCCTTTGCCGCTTCGTAGGCCTGTCGTTCGTTGCGGATGATGTCATAAGTTCTTGCCCCCTCGATGAACAAATAACACCGCCACGTATTTCCTTCGTTATCGACATAATATGGCATTCCGTTGCGGGCGGGAATCACGGTCAAAGCCCGTCGCGATGCATCAGGAATCTCCGCCTCCGCCATCCGCCGATGTGCCTCACGAGTAACCCGGTCAATATTCTCCATGAGAGCTGCAGGGTTTTTAAAAATGTGGTGATTGATTCGTTGAAAAATGTAACGCACCCGCGTGCCTGCCTGACTGTAGGCCGCGACGAAGGTGTCGTTGATATGGCCCCCGCCGTAAGGTCGGCTTTCAAGATAACTGCCGTGAATACGGAAGCCTCCAATGATGTCTTCAACGGATGGATTCATGGATGTGGTAAATGAAGTTCAGGGATGCGACCAGACCCTTATGGGGTAAGAAGCGTATAGTGAAAAGCATTTATGTATTGCAAATAGAACAACGGGTTTCCATACTTCTGCAATGCCACGTAAACCCACCCTGATCGCCCGCGAGGCGAAGATGCGTTTGCGGCGAATGCTTGATAGCCTTCCGGAGAACCGTGCGTTGCCCATCCTTGCTGAGCTCGCCAATGAATGTGACGTTCACCCTTCCACTGTCTTTCGCATCCTGCGGGATCTCGTCACTGAGGGCGTGGCGTGGCAGAGTCCATCTGGAAAATTTTACCCGGCCGCCGCTCGAGCAAAGCAGGTGCGCGGACTCCCGGTCTGCTTCATCGGACGGGAAATGTGGCAATGGAGCCGCTTGTATCAGGAACTTCTCGAAGGCGTCTCTGAAGTTTGTTCAGCCAATAGCAGCTCGTTGGTGCTCCTCTCAGCGCCAACGCTGGTTCGCCAACCCGACCCGCTTGCCCCGCCCAGGTTCTCAGGAGCGGCAAAACAAAAGACGGAACTCGAACATCTTATCACCTCGATTCCACGGCCCTGTGGCGGGATTTTATTCGACCATCTCTGGCGGGACAATGCTTTCAAAGAAATCGATTTTGGCAACACTCCCGTCGTGCAACTCGTTCACGGCAGCGGCAAAATTCTGCCGGTTGTAGGGCCGGATTACGAAGCAGCCACCAATGCAGCCGCTCATTTCGTCGAAGAGCATTCCCCGGCTGACATTTACCTCGTCATTCCATTTAAAGGCGATCCCGCCATCGACCATGCCGTTAACCTCTTGCGGGGAAGATTTGATCAATTCCACGAACACACCTTCGTTCAGGGCATGCTTCCTCGCTTTAGCACCAACCATCCGGTAGATCGCAGCAAAATCGTGATCTGCCCCGAGGACAACATTGCTCACAAACTGGCAGAGCAGCTTCCACCTTCCACAAAAAGGAAAGCAGGTACACTGCTTTTCGCCACACAAGGCACCGGCACTCTCCACGCTCCTGTCAGTCGCCTCCGCTTCGACTTTCGCCGCATTGGCAAAGCTGCCGCATCATTTCTGCTTCACGGAACTCCTTATCGTGCTGTGGCTCCTTCAACCCTCAAGCCATCAGCCTGACTTCTCAAACCATTCTATTTGCAATATTCTTTTCCTTTGCAGATCTGTCCGCGTGGTGTTGATTTATGCGTATGGCATTAACTTTGTTAGTTCTCGCGGCGGGCATGGGAAGCCGGTATGGCGGGCTGAAACAATTGGATCCCGTGGGACCATCAGGGGAAGTTGTTCTCGATTATTCTGTGCATGCCGCACTCCGGGCGGGCTTCGAAAAAATTGTTTATGTCATCCGCAGGGACTTCGAGCGTGAATTCCGCAGGGTTGTGCTTTCGCGGTATGAGGGGGTGGTTTCGACGACTTTGGCCTTTCAGGATTTGCAGGATCTACCCGATGGCCGAGAAGTCCCGGCAGGCCGGGAGAAGCCATGGGGCACGGGGCATGCCATCTGGTCGGCGCGCGACCAGGTGCAAGGTCCATTTTTGGTCGTCAATGCGGATGATTTCTACGGCATGGAGGCCTTTTCAGCGATGGCGGGCTTTTTGAAAAAATCAGCTGAAAACCTGCAGATGGCGTTAGTTGCCTATTCACTTTGCAACACGCTCTCCGAGCATGGCACTGTGTCGCGTGGCGTTTGCACAGTCAGCGATACGGACATTTTACTGGGCGTCGAGGAGCACAGCGGCATTTTAAAAGAGGGAGAATCCATCTCTGGAATCAATCCCGCAGGTGATCGCACGGTTCTCAGCGGTAGGAGTTTGGTGTCCATGAATTTTTGGGGCTTCACCCCGGAGATATTCGAACACTTAGAAAGCGGATTTACACAATTCCTCGACCAGGGGGGACTAATAAACCCGAAATCGGAGTATTACATTCCAAGCGCTGTGAATGAAATCCTCGCTTCGGGTATAGCTCCGGCTTCGGTGCTCCGTTCCAGTGGTCGTTGGTATGGCGTGACCTATCGCGAAGACCGGCAAGCTGTGGCAGACGCGCTCGCCGTGATGGTCGCAGCAGACGTGTACCCCACCCCACTTTGGACACACACCCGATGATCACCCACACTCCCTTGCAGAAATCTAGCTCACCTCTTAGTTCAACGGATAGAACAAGGGTTTCTATCCGCCTCCCTCATTGGATAGTTCTTCCATCTTGGGTGTGATTGAAATTGGTGCCAGATTTTGAATGCAGTGTCTGCGAAACGCCAACGGCGTTTTATCTATCAGCCCATGGTTGCGAGGCACGAGGGTTACAATCTCTCTGCGAATAACTCTGAAGGAGTTGCAGCTTGGCGTTTGGGATAGAACCCCGTT
>JBGTCP010000456.1:0-5297 GCA_041748815.1 Chthoniobacterales bacterium | reverse complement strand
GCTTCGTTGATGCGCCACCCGAGCCGTGATGCCGGCACAACCTTTCCGTTGTGCTCAAAATCTTTCAGCGGCTCGAGGAAGCCGTTTTTGATGAGGTATTCCGGTTCACGTTCGTGCAGAAACATGCGGGACCAGATCTCGGGGACCACCATGCTGATGTCATGATCGACACGGTATTTGCGGCCAATGTAACCGGCAGCTGTGTTGAATCCATGCTGTTGCGTGAGGATGTAACTCACGAGCGCGTTGTTCAGATCGTGGATGGGCAGGAGTGCGTTGAACGGGCCTTTGGTCAGCGCGCCTTCGCTCCCGGCGCCGGTGGTCGATGGGGACTTGCCGGTGAGGCTGGCAATGTAGTCCATAAACAACTCGGGCAATTCCTGATAATGAATGGGTCCGAAAACGGCAAGCGGGCGGATGCCTTTCTCCGGCTCAGCAGGATTGTTGCGGCGGCCTGGAAGTGTCGCAGTGACCGGGAATCGCACTGGAGCTTCGACGGGCAGTCGGCGGTAGAGGCGTGCGCCGAGCTCTACGAGGTAAGCGGTGCGCGGGCTTAGCAGGTCCATGCGGGTTTGCAGGTAACGTGGATTTTCGCTCGGCTTGCCACCGACGATGCGCGGATGAGCGGAGGAAATTGCGAAGCTGGGTTTCTCTGCGTTCACAAAGTTGAGCAAGCGTTCCTGCATCGGCAGCGTGAATTGCTCGAAGCGGATCACGTCCTTCGTCATCTTGCGCACGGTCTCGCGGTCGAGCGGCTCGTAGTTGGAGAAAAAATTATCCGGATGTGCGAAATCGGCTTCGGTATTTTTATCGTAGCCGCGATGGATGGCCTCGTCGGGCCGCTGGAAAAGCCGGTATTCGCAGTTCTGGATGAAGTTGTAGGAATGCGAATGCAGGGCCGGGTGCAGTCCGTCGAGTTCTTTGGCTGGCAGCACCACCGAAGCGGAGATATCGTCTTCGGTCTGCAGTTTAAAGGCAGGCGAGAACTCTTTGCGCAGGCCAAATGTGCGCCATGCACCGTCCCCGGAGTAACCGACGCGCTGGTATTGGGTGACGAGTTTGTTTTTTCGATACTTGAGCTGATACCCCTGTTGGTCGTTGATTTGATCCACGCTGAAACGCGTCGGCCAGTCATCTTCCCAATCGGATTTGTAGTGTCGCTTGATGATGAAAACGAGTTCCTTGACGGTGTTGGGCACGGTCGCCAGCCACTCGTTGTATTCTGGGGTGTATTCCTCGCGCGGAGTGAGCAGGCGAATGACGGAACCGAAGGAGCGCTGCGGGCTGAGGAGCGGGCGGCTGGCTTTGCCGGGATCGCGTGGATGTTGATACCTGCCATCGAAATCTCTGTTAATAATTTCGAGGGCCATTTTGAAATCGCGTTGAAAGTCTGTCGTGATGACCGGCCCGCTGATCATGGCATCGGTGAGCGATTTGGAGATTTCCGATTTTCCACCGCCGGAAACGGTGCAGGGTTTGTGGCAGAATGTGCCTTCGGCATTAGTGCCGATGAGCCTCCAGCGCTGTGCCTGGGAGGGTTTGACCATTTCGACTTTGTAGCCGCTGGGAAGAATGTAGGTATTGCCGGGCTGGAGATCGAGGGTTTGTTCACCGTCGCCGTTCGTCCACTTCACCGTGAGCGAGTGCAGATTGAAGTCTGCGTTTTCGGGCACGTAGATAATGTTGTTGAATTTGCGATCCACGGCATAACCACCGGGCTGAAGGTCGATGACGTCGCCGTAGCGTTCCACGATCTCGGACCATCTGTGGTCCACTGGCGCGTTGAATTCGTTGAGTTGGAAATGCTCACCAAGGTCTGCGCAGGGGAGTGCAATTGTTCCACCTGCGTGCTCCTCTTCAGCTTGTCCCATAAGGTTGGCAGCAAAGCTGATTTGCGTTTTGACCTCTTTTTTACAATAGCCAAAGTAGTTGTCGGCGATGATTGTGACCACGCAACCGCTGCGGTCGCGGCTCGTGATTTTGAAAGCCCCGCCCTCGTTGTAAAGCTCGTCTTCATTGCTCCAGCACATGCCGTCGCGCTTTTGGCGGTCGGTGGCTTCGTCCACATGCGGCAGACCAACGTCGACTTTTCGGATTGTGGGAAGATGCGGTGCAAGAATCACGCAACCTGTGTGGCCGCTCCAGTGCCGGGGATCGAGGCGCATGTCATTTTCCGGCAGCGAGGGATCGCCGCCATTGCCGAAGATGGACTCCACGAAATCGAGGTTGGAGACAAGATTACCCGGCGCAAAAAAGCGGATTTCCGAGTAGCGCGCGGGAGATTTGCCGGGCACTTCGGGCGAGACAAGCGGACGCACGAGCAGCGAAACAAAGCTCTGCACGGGCTCATCGATAGAACTCGTGAACGGCACGATGTTGAGGGCATCCGGTGGTCGCAGTGCAGCTTTGAGCAGGTGCGCAAAGGTCCGGAGCGGCACAGATTTTTTATCAGCAGGGATCGGTAATCCGCCCTCGGCAACATGGAACACGCCGGCCGTGGTCCGCCGGTCGCTGGCAGGGTTGTGGCACACGCCCTGGGCCACACGGCGGGATGTGAGGATGTCGCTCTGGAAGGTATCCTGATCGGGCGGAAGTGAAAGCACGCGTGCAATCCCATGGCGCTCGAGGATGAGTGGCTGATGCGGAAGCAGGCTTGTGCGGCCCGGCAGGATTTCACCCACGAGGTCGCCGAGGGTGCGGCGCAGATAAGCATCGATGGCGCGGTCGGACGGGCAAAGGTATTCAGCGAGAAGCCGCGAACGTTCCTGGAAATTGGAGATAAGGGATTTGCCCATCTCGAGGAAGGGAAAGTCCTTTTCGTCGCCTACGATGGGGAATCCTCGTGCTGCCAGTTTGAGATTTACAAACTCGACCAGTCGCCGTTTTTCCTCTTCTGAGATTGCTTGACCCTGATTAAACCCTATTGATTCCCTAAGTGTTAGACTCATCGGTGACATAACTCATCGCACCTGCTTCATAAAATCAATCTCATTCGTTTTTTTCTTTTGCTGCGGTCATTTTTGCTGTTCGCAGAACATCGACTTCAGGTAGGGAAATCCTGTGAATTCGTATGGCATGCTGCCGGGATTCATCATCCACCGGGAGTCCAGACCCTCCTCGATGAGGGTGCGGAATTTGCGGGTTTCCATGGCTCGACAGTTCGTGGAAACAAAAATGCCTCCGCCCGGGTTGAGGCACGAGGCGGCTGAATTCATCAGACCCGGCAGGTCCTTTTCGATGCGGAATACTTTGCCTTTTCGATCCCGGGAAAAGGTGGGCGGATCGAGAATGATCCAGTCGAAAGTGCGCCGGGATTTTGCGAAGCGCCGAAGCCATTCTGCAACGTCGCCGAAGATAAAATCCTCGTCGCGTGCCATGAGATCGTTACAGGCATAATTTTTCATCCCCCATGCGAGGTAGTGTTTTGAAAGATCGAGATGCGTGCAGGCAGCTGCCCCTTGCAACATGGCAGCAAGGCCGAATGTGCAGGTGTAGGCAAAGCAGTTGAGGATGCTTCGATCCCGCGTCATCTTCGCAAGACGATCGCGATTTTCGCGCTGGTCGAGGAAAATGCCCTGGGAGTAACCGGCTTGGAAGTCGACAAGAAATCGCATCCCGTTTTCCTTGGCCTCAAAGGGCTCCTGTGTGAGCGCGCCTCCGAAATGGTCAGGTGCCTGCTTGCCATCCTGCTGAAGTTGTTTCCAGTAGATGGACGTGGCGCCCAGCTCCAGGCAGGCATCGCGGAGTGAATCGGGTGGGGGAGTCGCGGAGGGCGTGGAAATGAGCCAGCGGTCGGCAAAACATTCCACAATGAGGTCGGGAAAGCCGTGCAGATCGCCATCGATCAATCGAAACGCGTTCGTGGTCGGGCCGAGGGTTTCGCGCAGTATCTCGAGGCGGGGTCCAAGGATTTCCGGTAAGGGGGCTGACACAAGCCGGTTCAGAAAAAGGAGGTCTGGATTGGACGTTTTTCTTCTGTAGTTTCCTCTTTCGCGGGCGGGGCCGGATGTTCGATCTCGGGCGGGTCTGGAAGAACGGCATCATCCTCTGGCGGCGTGGCTTCAGCTGCGGGTTCGTCGCTAAGCTCCCCGTCATCTGCGGCAAGAAACTCCTCGTCCAGTTCGATGATGCGATCCTCAGCGGTCTCTTCCTCAAAGGGGGGTTCAGGTGTTGATGACACTGCTTCCGCTTCCGCTGCTTCATCTGCGGGCTGGTCCATTTCCGCCGGTTCGACTGCTATGCCCACGGCTGGCTCAGGGAGCGGAGGTTCAGGGGTGGACGGCTCTGAGGACTGGATGTCACCGAACGCGTAGACCGCTTGATATTGGCCAGCCACTTCACGTTCGATCCGCTGCGCCGGAGTGTCGAGTAGCTTACCCACCATCTCACTTTCCAGTCTTGCGATGAGCGGATATTTTTTTTGCACCAGTAAAATAGGAGAATGATACTCAAGGATTTGCGGCGGATTTCCCGGTAAAAACGAGCTCATAAAACCTTCGTCGTTGCGGATTTTTACGAAAGATGCAGCACGGGTTTGGAAGTCGATCCCCTTGATGCGGGTCTGGTAGGCTCGGAGACGCATTTCGTAGTAAGAATAGAGAAGCTTATCGGCGGCTGCATGACCAAAAAGTTTTTCCGCTTCTTTCAGAATATCCAGCGTCATCTGATGTGCTTCCTGCGGGAAAAGCTCGTTTGCTTTAGGGGTGATGAGATAAGCGATTTCCGGTCGTCCCACCTTTCCTTCCTTGGGCTTTCTCCATGCTTTGAGATAGCCCTCCTTCTCCATGGAGATGCAGTGCTGCTTCACACCCATGTAGCTCATCTTCAATCGGTCCGACAAGTCGCGGACGGAGAGTCCTTGGCTGCATTTGATTAGCTGAAGAATCTTGATGCGCTGGGTTCGGCCAATTTGGTGAATAATTTTTTGACTCATGGTGGTATCGGTGGCCGAGCTTGGAATGATTTTGCTTCTGCTGTCAATTATATTTCAACGCTTAACGCGTGATAATTATCAACTATTTTATCTACGTTAATCACATTTTTTTAAACGTAAGCTCCTTGTGATGAGTTCAAAAACTTGCAGACTTTGTCTTAGGGACTGCTTGATGATTGCGCATGGATGCCTGACCTGCGAGAATATAAACCATGCAGGCTATGAAAGGCACTTGGTTACAGCGCGAGTTTTTCCGCAATTCTCCGATTTATTGTGCGCGGGAGTTGGTGGGATGCGAATTGTTTTGGGGAGAATCTAGCGGCATCGTGGTGGAAACGGAGGCCTATGCAGAATTTGGTGACGA
>JBGTCP010000455.1:0-7806 GCA_041748815.1 Chthoniobacterales bacterium | reverse complement strand
TCGGCAGTATCGTCGGTCACGGTGCCGGTCTTCGGATTCGGCAACAGACCGCGGGGGCCGAGCACTTTACCGAGCTTACGCACTTCGGCCATTGCAGCTGGAGTGGCGATGGCGACGTCAAAGTCCTGGAAGCCATCTTTGACCTTCTTGAGCAGGTTTTCAAAGCCCACAAACTCAGCTCCGGCGTTCTCTGCTGCGGTGGCTGCTTCGCCTTCTGCGAAAACGAGAACGCGCACGCTTTTGCCGCTGCCGTGAGGAAGCGGGCAGGTGCCACGGACCATTTGGTCGGATTGACGGGGATCCACGCCGAGTTTCACCGAGATGGTGACGGACTCATCAAATTTGGCGGGCGGGAATTTTTTGATGATGGCGATGGCCTCGTCGAGGGAATAGGTTTTGGTGAGATCTGCTGACTCGACCGCTGCCGTGTAGCGTTTGCTGCGTTTTGCTATGCTCATGATGTTTTGCAGTTCAAGCGTCCGAGGGTTGGTGCCGGACTCCTGCGGGTATTTGGGTTGTAGGAAGATCCGGTCCCCCGCCCCATTCGTGGAGCGATGTGCCGGATCGGAAAAAATTTAGATCAAGCCTGCTTTTGAGAGAGTGGCGAATGCGCCGTTCTTCTCGATGGTCTTCAAAGCACGTGCGGTGAGTTTCACCTTCATGAATTTGTTCAATTCAGGAATCCAGATGCGTTTGGTGATGAGGTTCGGGGAAACGGTGCGCTTGGTCACTTTGGTGACGTGCTGACCGATGCCGCCTTTTTTCTTGGCGAGACCGCGGCGATGGATGTTGCTGCCAACTCGTGGCTTGGCTTGGGTGATGCTGCAAATTCTGGACATGTGAAGTAAAGTGTTGAGGAGCGTACTCCTGATGAAGGGCGTGAAAAGTGCATGAGCGAGCAAGACGGGTCAAGAGAATTTTTAAACATTTTGCGGAAAACCTCCAAAAAAGCACGATGTCCCGCACGCAATTAAACTTGTGTGCCGCCGCAGCTGCGCAGCATAGAAGACTATGTGCAGGATGGGAAATTTTGACAGCATGAGGAAAAGGGGGCTTTTTGCGTTTTTGATGGCCTTGCTTGCCGCGTCTTGTAACCCAAAACCGCAAATCTCAAGTGAAAATCCAGGCACACTGACTATAGCCGCTGCATCCAGCCTGAAATTTGCCTTGGATGATCTGCTGGAATTATTCCGGGCCGAAAACCAAAACATCAATGTAAGGGTCACTTACGGCTCTTCAGGAAATTTCCGGACACAGATTGAGCAAGGTGCGCCGTTTGACTTGTTTCTGTCGGCGGACCGGGTTTTCCCGGAGATGCTCATTGAGTCGGGACGTGGCGAGAAAGGAAGTCTGTTCGATTACGCAGTGGGCCGGATGGTGATATGGGTGCGCGATGTGTCGCCGCTCGATCCAGAGCAAAGCCTGGTTGATTCACGGGTCCGAAAGATCGCTATCGCCAATCCCAAGCATTCTCCATACGGCCAGGCTGCGGTGGCAGCATTTAAATCGCTCGGCGTTTACGAGCAAATCAAAGATCGCTTTGTGATGGGCGAAAACATTGCGCAGGCCGCTCAGTTCGTCGAAACCGGAGCTGCGGATATCGGAGTCATTGCACTGGCGCTAGCAACGGCACCGACTATGGCGGAACGAGGGCGTTATTGGGAGATACCGCTGGGACACTTCCCAACCATGTTTCAATCGGGGGTAATATTGACCAATGCACAGAATCCAGATGCGGCGCGCGCGCTACTTGGAATGATGATTACAGACAGCGGTCAGGAGTTGCTGCGCGCTCATGGATTTTTAATGCCGCAGGAAACACAGGAGACGCCGTGATTGATTGGGAATCCATTGCTCTGACAGCCCGGCTTGCTGCTGTCACGTCCGTGATTCTGCTCGTGCTGGGATTGCCGTTGGCATGGTGGCTGGCACGCACACGGTGGCGCGGCGCAGTGCTGGTGGAAGCCGTGGTCGCTCTGCCTCTTGTGCTGCCACCGACAGTGCTTGGCTTTTACGTCCTGCTCATGCTGGGATCGAACAGCCCGTTGGGGCAGTTTTATGAAGGAGTGACCGGGACATTGCTGCCATTCTCATTTCGCGGGCTGGTTGTCGCATCGGTCATTTTCAGTCTGCCATTTGCTGTGCAGCCGTTTCTTGCTGGATTCCGTGCAATTGATCCGCGTCTGCTCGAGGCATCGTATTCGCTGGGATCGGGGCGCTTTCACACATTCTTTTGGATAGGGCTGCCGCTGGCATGGCCGGGGCTGCTAGCCGGATGCGTCCTTAGCTTTGCTCACACGCTGGGGGAGTTTGGGGTGGCATTGATGGTGGGAGGCAACATCGCGGGTGTGACGCGCACAGTTTCAATCTCGATCTATGATTCCGTGCAAGCGATGGACTACGCGACCGCCGGATGGACGTCGGCTATTCTTCTTGTGACTTCGTTCACGATCCTTGCAGTCACTTTCACCCTTCAAAGAAAATTTGTCTCCACATGGCCAGGGACCTGAACATTGATTGTAAAGTGCGCTTCCGCAACGGGCCCGAGATCGCGCCGCAGGCTGTTTTTTCCGGTGCTCCGGGCCGCACCACCGCACTCTTCGGTCCGAGTGGTAGCGGCAAGACAACAATCCTCCGGCTTGCCGCGGGGCTCACCCTTCCAGTCTCGGGCAACATCCGCTGCGGCGAAACCATTTGGAGTGATGATCGAACGTTCTGCCCTGTGCAAAAACGGCGGATTGGTTTTGTTTTTCAAGACTATGCGTTGTTCCCGCACATCAGCGTGCTGGGAAATATCCTGTATCACTTAGACAACAAAGATACCGCGCTTCGGGATGCTGCATTTGCATTGATCGACAAACTAGGTCTTCAAGGACTTGAGCATCGCAGACCAGCAGCCCTCTCAGGCGGTCAACGGCAGCGGGTCGCACTGGCACGCGCAGTGATCCGCCGCCCCCACTGGCTCTTCCTCGACGAGCCCATGGCGGCGCTGGATCAGACCACCCGCCTGACGGTAAGGACGGAACTGCGCGAGTTTCTGCAGCGTGAAAAAATTCCAACCCTCATTGTTACCCATGAATTCAATGAGCTTGCAGAGCTTGCCGATGACATCGCATTGATCGCGGATGGCCGGGTCATCCAGCATGGTCCAACGAGAGAAGTTCTCCGGCAGCCGTCCAGCCTCACTGCCGCTCGCTTGTTGCAATTCGAGAATATTTTTTCGAGTGAAGACAAATCACCGCTGCCTGTCGCGAAGAAGTCCACCGGAATTGCATTTCGAGCAGAATTCGTTCACATTGAAAAGCCCGAGACCCCGACTCTTGCAGGCAGAATTTTCATCCCCGTCCGCATCACTCGAATACGTTCCGAAGGTCCTTTGGTGAGATTAACCGGTGAGGCCGGCAACACACTCATCGAAGCCGCGATCACCAGCCAAAACCATGCGGCATGGATGCAGCCGGGCCATCGGGCTTGTCTTTCGATTGACCAGCGGGATGTGGCCTCAATCCCGCTGCGGGGTTGACCGGATCGGATTATTTACGCATATTAATAATTCAACGGAGAATACTCCGTTAGTAGTACAACCAAACAAAGATACCCTATGAAACTCAAATACACACCCATCATTGCCCTCGCTTCCGCATTCCTCCTTGCAGGTTGTGGCGACTCCACACCGACCGCTGACGAGGAGACCTCCGCTGCAAAAGACATCCTCGAGCGCGCTGAGGCATCTGCCGAAGCTGCTTCAGAACGCGTTGAAGAAGCATCTGAGGCAATCGCTGAAGCATCACGCGATGCCGCAGCTGCAACTCAAGAGACTGCCAGCGATGCAGGAGCTGCCATTCAAGAAGCTGCGAGCGATGCAGCTGATGCCACCAAAGACGCATACGATAGCGTTGTGGAAGACATGAGCACGGAAGAAGAGCCTGCTGAACCTGTTGTGGTAGAGCCAACTGGCGGAAACCCCGCACAGAACTAAACTCAGATCCATAGCTTCGGGGCGAAACCGTCCTGAATGCATCACTCTGTTAGAAGGGCGGGCTGGCAAAAACCAGTCCGCTCTTTTTTTTGGAGATTGCGAATGGGCGAAGTTCCCATCAAAAGAATTCATGTTTTTTTTAGCGAGCATCTTCGACAACCTGCGTGAGAACCTTCAGGGCAGCATCACCTTTTGGACCGTTTTTGGCCTCACGGGGCAGTTAGTCTTCACCAGCCGCTTTGTCCTCCAATGGTATGTCTCTGAGAAATTGGGTCGCAGCGTAATCCCCGTGCAATTCTGGTATTTGAGCATTGTTGGAAGCCTCATGCTCCTTATTTACTCAATTCACCTCGGCAAAGTGCCACTCATTCTTGGCTTCCTGTTCCCTCCCATCATCTACATTCGCAATCTGGTCCTGCTCTCACGCGCAAAGAAATCGTTGCCTGATCTCGAAAAGACTGCACATTTGCATTCCGAAGCTGCGGACGCTGAACCCAATCCCGAAAAATCCACCAAGACCGATACTCCATGAGCCGAACGATCACACCCGAGCAAATTATCTATCTCGATAACAACGCGACCACCTGCGTTGATCCCGTCGTGCTGGAAGCGATGCTCCCCTACCTGTCGGACTTCTACGGCAACCCTTCCAGCGTGTATCGATTTGGCTCACAAGTCGCCACCGCTCTGGAAACCGCCCGCGAACAAAGCGCCGCGCTCATCAACGCCTCGCCAGAAGAAATTTTGTTCACCAGCTGCGGCACAGAATCAGACAACGCAGCCATCGCATCTGCGCTTAGACTCGATCGCGACCGCCCGCATGTTGTCATCAGTGCCGTAGAGCACAGCGCCGTGATCAAACAAGCCGAGGCCCTCGCACGCCAGGGCCATCCGGTCACACTCGTGCCCGTGGATTCCACCGGCCAACTCGATCTAGACGAGCTGCGCAAAGCCGTCACCGACGAAACTGCCATCGTCTCAATCATGTGGGCCAACAACGAAACCGGCGTGCTTTTCCCCATCCGGGAAATCGCTGAGATCGCCCATGCCGAAGGCGCACTTTTCCACACCGACGCCGTGCAGGTGCCTGGCAAGCTGGCCATCGATGTGACAGAGCTGGGCGTCGATTTTCTTTCACTTAGCGGCCATAAACTTCATTGCCCAAAAGGGGTCGGCGTTCTTTACGCAAACAAGCGCCGCCGCTTCCACCCTTACCTCATCGGCGGCGGACAGGAATACGGCAAACGCGGCGGCACCGAAAATGTCGCCTCCATCGTTGCCTTTGGAAAAGCCGCCGAACTCGCAGCCGCATCCCTCGACCACGAACAAACCCACGTCCGCCCGCTCCGCGACCAGCTTGAGTCCGGCATCCTCGACCGCATCCCCGGCACTTCAATCAATGGCGATCCCGAAAATCGACTTCCGAATACCACCAATATTGCATTTGAGGGCATTGAAGGCGAAGGTCTCCTCATCCTCCTCGATCAAAAAAACATCTGCGCCTCGGCGGGTTCCGCCTGCACGACTGGCTCGCTCACCCCGTCGCATGTGCTCACCGCTATGGGTTGCAGTGCAGACCGTGCACGCTCGAGCCTACGTTTCTCACTGAGCCGGTTCAACACCACCGACGAGATTTCCACCGCCCTCGACGTGATCGAAGCCTCCGTCGCCAAGCTCCGCTCACTCCGTCCCGAGCCGTCCTCGCCGGTCGCCATGGCCGGCTAAGACAGCGTTCTTATCATGATCCAAATCATCTTTAACGAAATCAGCGCAGCCGAGATGGCGGCACTCCCGGTCGATCTGCAGCTCGAGCTGCTCGCAGAATTCCAATCGCTGCCCGAGGAAATCGGCGATGTGGATG
This sequence comes from Chthoniobacterales bacterium, assembly GCA_041748815.1. Lineage (GTDB taxonomy): Bacteria > Verrucomicrobiota > Verrucomicrobiia > Chthoniobacterales > CAKUMP01 > JBGTCP01. Next base: position 1,966 of record JBGTCP010000455.1, on the reverse strand, counting down.
TGAGCCGGTTTGGCAAAGTCGAGCGCGAAGGCAAGAGCCTCCTACGCCACCGTGCAAAAGATTACCGGCTGTACTTCGAACTCACCAAGCTCGGTCTCACCATCCATCGCGTGCTGCATAAAAACACCATTCGCGACTTTCTTTTTCGCGCAAAACTCCCCATGGTTGACGAGGAAGAGGACTTTGAGAAATCCAACGACCTCTGGCAATTGATCGAAGAAGGACAAAACGCTAAAAAATAATGAGCCGACGTGTCATACTATGGATTGTGGCTGGAGCGATTTGCCTGCACGCAGGAGTATTCCTTCTAATCGCGAATCTGAAACCGCTCCCCGAGCTTCCATACATCGCTCCCCGCAAAAAGCCTAACTTCAGTGCCTCCGAGCTTCTCATTACTAATGAAGCAGGCGAGAGCACACGCATCCGCGAATTCACCGTTTCCACCAGGCTCACTGAGACTGACCGCCCACCGATCCCGGCAGCCAAATGATTGATTCCGTGTTCCAAAATGAGTCCGAACGACTCGCCGCGTTTCCCGTCTCAGCAGAGAGCATCTTCCTCGGGCATGCGGGAGTCACTGCCCTGCCCCGGTCGGTAGCAGATGCTGTCATCGACTACACCGCGCAGTCCGCAACCCGGCATCAGGAGTTTGGCGAAGTCCTCAAACGCATCACCCGCGCCCGCAAAACCTGCGCTGACCTCATCGGCGCATCCAGCGATGAGATCGCCCTCCTTGGCCCCACCTCACTTGGCCTTAGCCTCTTCGCCAACGGCTTGGAATGGGCAGAAGGTGACGAAGTGGTCTGCTACCGCGACGACTATCCCGCCAACGTTTACCCTTGGCAAAACCTCGCGCGCCACGGAGTCAATGTCCGATACCTCCATCCCGAAGAACCGGGCGCAATCACGCCCGAGCTTGTGCATTCCGCGCTCACTCCTCGGACACGGCTTGTCGCATTGGCGTCCTGCCATTTTCTCAGCGGATTCCGCATCGACATCGATGCCATCGGCAAGACGGTCCATGACGCAGGAGCACTTTTTTCACTCGATGCGATCCAGACGCTCGGTGCTTTCCCCACCCGCGTGGATCACGTGGACTTTTTGAGCGCCGATTCCCATAAATGGCTCCTCGGTCCACTCACAGCCGGCATCGTTTACGTCAAAAAATCCCACTTTGAAAAACTCCGGCCATCCTTGCTTGGCGCATGGAATGTGATCTCACCAAATTTTGTTGCTCAAAGTGAAATCACCTTCCCCGACACCGCTCAGCGCTATGAACCTGGCGTCTTAAACGTTGCCGGCATTTTTGGAATGGTCGCTGCCATTAAAATGCTTCAATCTGTCGGCATCGAAAATGTTGCTGTCCGGATTCTTGAGCTCAAAGCACAGATTGTTGCTGGCGTGGAATCTCTCGGATGCAGTATCCATGGCCCGCGCGAGGGCATGCATGCCAGCGGCATCACCACGTTTTACCATCCCGAAGTCCCCACCGGAAAAATCGCAGCCGCTCTTGAGGCCAACTCAATCACCGCATCCCACCGGCACGACCGGAGCGGGCGGGAGTTCATTCGCCTCAGCCCGCATTTTTACAACACACCTGCTGAGATCGAACGCGTGATCGAAGTTTTATCCACCACGATTCGCTCATGACGGCAGACTACAAAACAGTTTGGCTACTGGCGGTGTTGCTGTGCACAACCCTCTTCAGCGCAGAAGCTCAAAACCGTCCCTTCAAAACAGTGGTCATCGATGCGGGACATGGCGGCCACGACACCGGGGCTCGGCCTGGCACAGCGGTGCTGGAAAAACACGTCGCTCTCGATGTGAGCCTTCGCCTGGATAAGCTATTGCGTCGTGCAGGCTACCGCACCGTGCTGACCCGCAACCGCGATGTGTTCATCCCGCTTTCACGACGCGTGGCCATCTCCAATGCTCAAAAAAACGCTATTTTTGTGAGTGTGCATTT
>JBGTCP010000454.1:0-6934 GCA_041748815.1 Chthoniobacterales bacterium | reverse complement strand
GTTGAAATCCCGGAGGACATCAAGCGCAAGCATCTCACTGTGTTTGCCGTGCCCTTTGATTTCATCATCAACGCTGCCGCGCGCCGCCAAAAATGGATCGACCAGTCCCAGAGTGTGAACCTCTTCCTTGCCGAGCCCGATCTGAAAACGCTCAGCCACATGTACCGCCGGGCCTGGCACACCGGATTGAAAACGACTTACTACCTTCGCACGCTGGGTGCTTCGAATATCGAAAAAGCCACCGTCAAAGTAAAAAAAGACGTGCGCGGCCACGCGGGCTCGTCCGAATCGCCGACCTTCACCGAGGAAGAGAAGCTGGCCTGCAGTATCGAGGCTATGCGGAATGGCGAGGAATGCGAGGTCTGCCAGTGAGTAGGTTTGAAAGGCGCGAATCTTCAATCAACTCACTCAGAAGGATGCACGAGAATCGCTGAAGCTCAACAACCGGTCTCGGAAACGCCTCGGATTCAGACGCCTAACGAACTCTATTACGATAGCTCAAATTTCGCACTTCAAAACTTGAAGCTATTCTTTTTCATGTGAGAATCAGCTTGCACCCTGCGACGAGCAAAACACATGCGAGCATCTTCTTGATCACGGCATGAGGGAATCGCTGGCTGCCCAGATATGAACCCGCGAGACCTCCTACAAGTGCCGCAACTAGAAAATATCCGGTGAAATCCGGCAAGAAGCGCGTGCTCGACAGATTGCCAAGCAAGCCGGAAATCGAATTCACGAGAATAAACAAAGCCGAAACCGAAGCAGCTGGCTTTGTCTTAGCCCACTTCATGAACAACAGCAAAGGAGTGAGAAATATCCCACCGCCGGTTCCGGTCAGTCCGGATAGTAATCCGAGACCAGCTCCCAGGGCTATCGCGACGGAATTCTTGGGCTCAACGACAGCCGCGTCTGAAAATTGCTTCGTGAAAAACCGGTATGCCGAAAAGAGTAGAATGACGCCCACGAAGATCTGAAAAACGTGATTAGGGAGCTTGATGTAACCACCAAGGAAGGCGAACGGCACAGACAGAACCGCGAACGGCCAAAAAAGCCGCCATGAAAAGTGGCCTGCACGCCAAAATTGCCAAGTCGAGAGACAGGCAACCATGATATTCAGAACGAGCGCGAGCGGCCTGATCGTAGTCGGAGAAAAAGACGCAAGCGACATGACGGCAATGTACCCAGATGCGCCAGCATGACCGACTGACGCGTAGAGAAACGCGACGACCGCAATGGCTAGCGAAAGTATGATGAGATGATCGGTCGGCATTCTCTTTCTTCGCCCAATAAGTAATTAAGTCAATGATGAGGTTGAATTTCGGCTTGAGAGCTTTTGATGCTTACTGGGCGTCGTCATTGGCAACTGGTTGAGAATCAAATTGTTATCGGTTTTGTACCATCCAGCAACCGAAAAATTCTGGGCTGCGAGTCTCTTCATTGGCATGCCGGGCTGGCGCGCATTTACGCCAGTGGCTCTCAATCCATCCAACATGCTGATTGCCGTTGATACCAATGTGCTCATGCGGCACGCTGATCCGCACTCAGATTCAGCATTAAGGGCTAAAGAAATCCTGAAGGATAAACTTCCGAAATTGAAATTCGGGGTCCCTCCCACTGTAGTGCAGGAGTTGGCTTATTTGGCCGAGTGCGGCACCCCCGAGCAGCAGGATCTCAGCGGTCGCGGGTTGGACAACATGCTGGCGTGGGGATTCGAACCGTTTGATCTAGTTGCCGTGGGGCATGGGATCACTGAGACAATCGTTTTCAAAATACTCGCTGCGGAACTGTTGCCCGAGGAGGAGAGGAACGATGCCTTTGTCATTGCCGAATCTGCCTAGGCAGGCTTCGATCTCCTTTGGACCGACGATACACATCTTCTCGCTACCGCAGACGAGAATCCCCAAGCCCTTCCGGATCTGCTTAAAGCTCAGGATACATCTCCCGTGCAGATCATCAGCACGGCTTCGATCCTCCGGCGCGCACGTTGACATGCCCTGAAGGCGCGATCCCCGCCGATAAAGCCGAGGCGGCTTCCTTTGCCCCTGCCGGGGCAATTCCTTTTTTTGTGAGATTTCCGGGGGTTCGTAAACTCACCCCCGGCTAATTTCCGAGATCCCTCCGGGATCAGGGATTGCCCGATTTAATTTGCCCGCTGAGACGCAGAGGCGCGGAGGATGCCAAAAATAAAGATCCCTCGGCGTCTCAGCGTCTCTGCGGGAGTTGTTTTAGGCTCATGGATTTTTTCAGACTTCAGGATGTCTGAATTTAAATAGCCGACTGAGCTGTGTGGAAGGCCGAGGGGGCGAACGCAAAGCACGAAATGGATGGTGCGGAGTCCAAAGTGGCAATATGGATATCCGGCCGGGCGATTCAGATGGCCGACTGAGCTACTACATGAGGTTGCTGGGGGATTACATGGGCGGGTTATCGCATGGGGATTTGGGGTCAATGAAGAGGGCACTCATGGGCCTGAGTGCGCTACCTTGGATGGTCAGGAGGGCGGCTGACTCTGGTTGCGCTTTGCGAGGCGGTTGCCTTGTTCGTCGAGGATGAGGGGGCAGTGGTAGTAGGCGGGTGGGGGCCAATTCAGTGCGCGGTAGAGGAGGAGGTGGCGGGCGGTGGAGACGAGGAGATCGGCGCCACGGACGATTTCGGTGATGCCCATGCGGTGGTCGTCGGCGACGACGGCGAGGTGGTAGGCGGGGACTCCGTCTTTGCGCCACAACGCGAAGTCGCCGAAATTTTTGCCAGCGACAAAAGATTGGGGGCCGCAACTTTTATCCGTAAAGGTGATTGCTTCGCCGTCGGGGACTCGGAATCGCCAAGCGACTTCGGTGTCTTCGCTCACTCGGCGGCTGCGGCAGGTGCCGGGGTAGATGATTTCGTCGTCGGCTCCGTGCGGGGCACCGGCGATGCTATTGATTTCTTTGCGCGAGCAATCACAGGGGTAAATGTGGCCAGCGGATTTGAGGGTCTCGAAAATCTCGCGGTAGTAGTCGGTGCACTGGCTTTGGAAGTAGGGAGGGTGGGGGCCGCCGATGTCGGGGCCTTCGGTCCAGGTGAGTCCGGCTGATTGGAGGTCGCGGATGGCGGCTTCGGTGAATTCGGGTTTGCAGCGTTGCGGATCGAGGTCTTCGATGCGGAGGATGAGATTGCCGTTCTGATCCTGTGCGCGTTGCCAGGCGGTGCGGAAGGTGGCGAGGTGACCGGCGTGCAGGTAGCCGGTGGGCGAGGGCGCAATTCTTCCCCGGTAGCGCGTGGTCATGCGACGGGCTGGGTGGCGAATTGGGGATGATTCAGGATTTTTTCGCGCCAGAGCGGGTATTCGGATTCGGGGATTTCGGCGGGGAAGGGGGCGGAGGATCGATGCCATTTGCTGATCCATTCTTCACTGAGCATTTCGCGGGGAAGTGCGCGTTCGCGTGCTGCGGCGGCGGGGGTAATGGCAATCGTCGTCTGGTCCTTGGGTCCGGTGCTTACGCCGCGGGCGATGAAGAATCCGGCCAGCAGGAAGGTGCTCCTCACTGCGGTGCCGGTGGAGTAGGTGAATAATTCGGCGGGTTTATCACCGCATGCAGTGAAGAGTTGCTCTAACGTTTCAATCTTCCATGCCTCGGGGCAGGTTTTGCTGGAATACATGTCGTAGAAAATGAAGTCGGGGGGCGTGTCGGCTGCCAGCGGCAGGGTTGCCGGAAAGTTGCCGGGAATGAGACTCCATGAGATGTGCGGACTCTGCCAGGAGCCGTTTTTGAGCATGGATGCCGGAGCACTGTGCTGGAGGTAGGGGAAGAGGTGGTTGTTCTCGAAGGCAAGGCGGAGGGAATCGAGGTCGTTTTCGAAGCTTACTATTTGTAGTGATCGCAGCGGAGTATCGCCGGAGATGCATTTTTCGTAGGTGCGGATTGCTGCCATCGCGTTGGCCGCAGCGCCGAGTCCGACATCCCAAATGACAAGTGGGGCATCGTTTTGTTCGCGGATGCACTCCACTAATCCTGATTGATCGACGTAGAGGGATTGGGCTTCGTCGATGGGGTTGATGCGTGAGTGCATGATCTCGCCGGAGCTGCGGTGGACGATGCTGGAATGGCCTTCCCGGGCGGTGTGCACGAGGTAATCGCCTTTGATGAGTGCTTTGCCGGGGCGTTTGCGGGGCGGATCAACGGGGTGGTCGAGATCGTCGGCGCCGAGGATGGGTCGTTTGACTTTGTAGAATTGCGCAAAGCGGTCTTCGAGGATGGCCTGGCGCATTTCTGCCATGAGCCGGTGGTAGAAAGTGATGTTGTGCAGCCCAAGCAAATGCCATCCGAGTGTCTCTTCGGTTTTGACGAGGTGATGGAGATAGGCGCGGGAATAGCCCTGGCAGGCGGGGCAGGGGCAGTCGGTGTCGAGGGGGGCTTCGGAAAATTTGTGCACTCCGCGGCGCAGGCGGATGAGCCCGCGTGAGGTGAATGCTCCACCACGCTGGGCGTATTGCGTGGGAATGATGCAATCAAACATGTCGACCCCACGATGCACAGCTTCGAGGATGTCGAGCGGCGTGCCGACTCCCATGAGATAGCGCGGGCGGTCCTCAGGGAGCATGCCGGTGACGATGTCGCAAGTGGCATTGCGGGCTTCGAGGCCTTCGCCGACGGCGAGTCCGCCAATAGCAAATCCATCGAAAGGCATTTGCGTGAGCGCCTGCGCGCTCTCCTGCCGTAGGTCTTCAAAAATCGCTCCTTGCACAATTCCAAACAGCGCGGATAACGCATCACCGCGAGCCTCAAGGCTGCGGGCGGCCCAGCGATGCGTGAGGTCCATGGCGGCACGGGCTTCGTCGCGGTCGGCAGTGGAAGCGATGCATTGGTCGAGCACCATCATGATGTCGCTGCCGATTTCGAGTTGAGTTTGAATGCTGAGTTCGGGACTGAGGAGGATTTCCTTGCCGTCGACGTAGCTTTTGAAAAGCGCGCCGTCCTCACGCATGGTGCGTCCGTGCGGGAGCGAGAAGATTTGGAATCCGCCGGAATCGGTGAGCACGGAGCGTGGCCATTGCATGAAGGAATGGATGCCGCCGAATTTGCGGAACACCTCGGGGCCCGGACGCAGGAGGAGGTGGTAGGTGTTGGCGAGAAGGATCTGCGAGCCGCACTGTAAGAGGTCCTGCGGGCGTTGGGCCTTGACGGTGGCCTGCGTGCCGACGGGCATGAACAGGGGCGTGAGCACCTCGTTGTGCAGCGTGCGGAAACGGGCGGCACGCGCACGCGACCCGGACGCAGTGCGCTCGAGCGTGAATTGAAGGCGGTCAGCCACAGGATTGCCGGTGTCTCGTTTCCCGGTCAGCCCAGCGGAATCTCGTCGAGCATCTGCTGGTTGGTGGGGAATTTATTGAGGAAGGAAAGCAGGCGCTCGATGGCTTCGATGGGCTTGTGGCCGGAGAGTCCGCGGCGGATGACGCTGATTTTCTCCAGCTTGTCGGCGGAGATGAGAAGTTCCTCGCGGCGGGTGCCGGAAAGAAAAATGTCGACTGCCGGATAAATGCGCATGTCGCTGATTTTGCGATCGAGGACGAGCTCCATGTTGCCGGTGCCTTTGAATTCCTGGAAGATGAGTTCATCCATGCGGCTGCCGGTATCGATGAGGGCGGTGGCGATGATGGTGAGGGATCCTGCCTCTTCGGTGTTGCGCGCGGCGGCGAAAAGGCGGCGCGGGATTTCCATGGCTTTGGCATCCATACCGCCGCTGAGGGTGCGTCCGCTGCCGGAGCTGGCATTGTTGAATGCACGGCCGAGGCGGGTGAGGGAATCCATGAGGAGGAATACATCGTGCCCGGCTTCGACGAGGCGCTTGGCGCGGTCGATGGCAATTTGCGCGATCTTGGTGTGGCTCTTGACGTCGCTGTCATTCGAGCTGGCCATAACTTCGGCGTTCGGGCAGGAACGGCTGATCTCAGTGACTTCTTCGGGACGTTCGTCCACGAGGAGAATCATGAGTTTCATGTCGGGATGATTTTTGGCCACCGCTGCTGCGATGTGCTCGAGGAGGGTGGTCTTGCCGACGCGGGGCGGAGCGACGATGAGTCCGCGCTGGCCTTTGCCGATGGGCGCCATGAGGTCGATGACGCGTGTGGTGGTGCGGCTTGGTTCGGTCTCGAGGATGATTTGTTCCATGGGGTTGATGACGGTGAGCTCATCGAACCATGGGATGGATTCGTATTTTGCCGGATCCTCGCCATTGATGGTCTCGAGGGTGTCGAGCTGGGGGCCGCGATTGCCACGACGGGAAACGCCGGCGATCCACATGCCGTCGCGGAGTCCGTAGCGGCGGACGATTTCCGGCCTGACGAATACGTCGCGCGGAGTTTGCATAAAGGCGCGTTTTGCTTCGCGGATGAAGCCGAAGCCCTTGCCGGAGATTTCGAGAACGCCTTCTGCGGGTTTGAGATCAAATTTCTGAGATTCCTCGCGCGGTTGGTCGTTGCGCTGGGAGCGATCATTTGAGAGATCGTCGTCGTAACTGTCATCGGAGAAATCGTCGCGGGAGTCTTCGCGGTCTTCCTGATGGGAACTAAAGACAGAGGCTTCTTTGGCGGCTTTCATGCTGGCCTTGAGGCGCTCGAGGCCGCGTGATGTGGAGGCGGGTTCGGCGGGAGTTTCGCGCTCGGGGGCTGAAGCTACGAAGTTCGCTGCTTCGTTGGCGGTGTCCTCGCGATTGGAGTTCCGGGATCTGCGGGAGTTGCGCGAACGGCTGGAGGATGGCCGTTTTTCGCGGGAGTGTTTGGGCCGCTCAGTGGATGGCGCGTCGCCTGGTGCGGGGGCGGTTTCCTCTGCGGGATGGGGCGGGAGGACCAGGGCCTGTGACTCGTTGGAGTGAGGAGCTTTTTCTTCGGATTGGGCCGTGGCTTTTTTGGCACGGGTGGAAGTGGCGCGTTTTTTCGGCCTGGATGTTTCCTCCG
>JBGTCP010000453.1:0-4335 GCA_041748815.1 Chthoniobacterales bacterium | reverse complement strand
CATGATGTGGAAGATGCTGTCAGTTGGGCAAAGGGGAGACTTTACCAGGAGTGCTCCCGGGTCGTGCGAATTGCCTGTGATCAAACTGGCAGTCGTTTGCATTCCAGACTCTGTGATGCGCAAATTCGTGGTCTGATCAATAAACGTTTTGATCAGGCACTTATAGACGCCGAACCCAAACTGACGCAGCTTACTGAGGGACTTTGGGCACCTGTATGGATTTGCAAGAAACTGCTGAAAGGCGCTTGGTTAAATCGCTCCCAATGGCATATGGAGAGCCTATGGAAACAGAGGGAAGCGCTGCTCCCCCCCTCTGATAATGAAAAAGATTCAATAGTGCCAGAGACGGCCGACAGCTCTGACGACGCGTTAGACCTGGACGACCTAGTTTGTCTCATCGACGCCTGGAATCCCCATCAGGACAAACCCCACTCTGACAGAAAGTTTTTTTTGGATCTCTCAACCTGCAAGCCTGACCAAATCCGAAGCGCCGTCCACAAGATATCCGGTTTCTCTGAAGTCGCTGCTGATCTTCTTATTCAGGTTAGCGAGCTCTCGAAAAAGGAGGGAGGGATTGACATCAAAAAACGCTGGAAAGCGCTGAGGGCAAAACTGTGTGAAGTCTGGCATTGGCAACCAGAATTCGACAACACCTACCCTGGCGCGGAGTAAGAGGCACTTGATCTCAGGGAGCTCTTCGATGCAGATAATTGGGTTTCAGATATCCTGCATAGTGTCGCTCGATCATTGCCACGCTGGTTCCCATTTCACGGGCGAGGTCCATTGCACCCCATCCTTCGGCGGCCCGATGTGTGGCGTAGGTATGACGGTAGTGGCCGGAGGACCAGATCAAACCTTCCGATTTGTTTTTTCTGCGCAATGCTGCCGAAAAATTATCGCGATCCCAAGGAAGTCCTTTTGGACTTGGAATAATCACAGAAGTGGTGAGCGTGGGCAGGTATTCTGTCAGGAAGGATTTTAGCTCCGGCAGAATGGTCACCGTACGGGGGCCGGTCTTGAGGTGATGCCGTTCGTCCTCATCGAGCAGGAAATCCTCGGCATCATCCTGAGCGCAACTATTGGTTACACCAAGATAGGAGAGGTCAATGGCGATATCATCGATGGTCAAGCCCAGAGCCTCGCCCCTGCGAACACCCGCCTCGGCCATAATTTTCACGGCAGCGAGGAGGGAGGGAGATGCTTCAAGCACTTCGTATTGGTGTTCAAGCTGGGGCTTCTTCAGAAAAATGATTCGCCGCTCACCCTTTTTCTCCAGCCAGGTGGGCAGAGTGGAGATGGGATTTGGCGCGTGGGGATTGGTTGGAATGTAGCGCCCGTTTTTGATGAGAAATTCAAAAAATTGATGGAGCATTTCCCGATAATGCCGCTTGGTTTTTTTGGAGAAACACTTAGTCGTTTTTCCCTTTCGGAAACGGGCAGACATCCACCGCCGAATTTGAAGCATATCCACATCCGATGCCGTGGCGAATTCCATGGGATATTGCAGCATCGCATCTTCGGCCAATTCCCCGGCACGGATTTTTTCCGCCTGACGCTTTGCCGCCGAACGCGAAGCCTCCAGTTCTTTGGGCTCCATCCCGTAACCGAATAGTCGCCTCAACTGGGAGATTTTGTTTTTGAGATGGTGGGGAACGTTTTCCTCGGTCACATGTGAGAGGTAGAGGGCGATATCCTCTTCCAGAGTAGCCTTCACAGGGGGAGGAGCAGCCGGAGGAGAAGACCGGAGGGTCGGGACCGCACCCGGAAACTCCTGAGCAGCGCCGTTGAGATTTTTATTCAATACCGCTGTGATCTCTGCGGGCAATACAACCGCTTCGACTTTCGGCTCCGCCAAAACCATCATAGCTTCCAATTTGCGCAGGGATCTGATAGCAAACCTCTCGTCGCAAGTGCAAAGGGAGTGCCTTTGCATGGCTCCGGTATGCGGGTGATAAAATTGGATCCACCAGGATCCAGCGGGTAATTTGCCTCGATAATAGATGCTCGCCATACATGTGTGTCGATTTGCCGCTTTTGCATCGAAATTCCCCCCCTCGGTCGGGAGAATCACAGGCAAGACTGCTGGTTTAAGCACACACGAGGGCACATTTTAAGCACAACGGGCAAAAGGAGGGCTCGGAAATGAGCCTCAAAATCTGATGTAACCACCTCAGAAAGAAGTGGTTGCGGGGCTGGGATTTGAACCCAGGACCTTCAGGTTATGAGCCTGACGAGCTACCAGACTGCTCCACCCCGCGATCAGAGAGGCACATTAATCGATAGTTGGCGGGGGACAACAAAAATCTTTAATTATTTCATGGAATGGCGGTTTTCAGATTTCGTAAACGCGTTCAAGCAGAATCCGAGGGGGGCGGGAGGTCGAGGCGTGGAGATGAACTTTGAGGTTTGCAGTTTTTAGGAAAACTGAGATACAACGATCCCTCAGGCACTCAAATTTTAAATCTAGAGAAGGGAATTTTTAACGACATGGCACAGGAATCTTCGGTTCTTTCAAGGGTGGATCGCTCAGTGGAGGGTATCAAACAGGCAATCTTGAAGCATCTTACGTTCAGTCTGGCACGGGATCCGAAAACTGCGGATGCGCGGGATTGGTGGTATGCCGTGGCAAAGGTCGCGGAAGATCATATTCTGGACCGGCTACTCAAAACCCAGGGCGCTCATGCGGAAGCGAGCGTAAGGCGCGTGCACTACTTCTCTTTAGAGTTTCTAATGGGACGTTTGATGTCGAATAATCTACTGGCCGCTGGTATTCTGGATGAAACTGAGCAAGCCCTCAAGGAAATGGACCTGGATCTAACTGAGATCCGCGATGAAGAATATGATATGGGTCTGGGCAATGGCGGTCTTGGCCGCCTGGCCGCCTGTTTCCTGGACAGTATGGCTACGCAGGATTATCCGGCCATCGGCTATGGTATCCATTATGAGTTTGGCCTTTTCCGGCAGGAGTTCAAAAATGGTTATCAGATCGAACATCCCGATGACTGGTTGATGTATGGTGATGCGTGGGAAATTGTGCGCCCGGCTTACACTCAGGAAGTTCAGCTCTACGGATATGTGGAGAACGTGTTTGACGAGGTGGGAAATTACCGCCCTGTGTGGAAAAATACCAAGCCGGTGCTGGGGATTCCCTACGACATTCCAATCGCAGGCTATGGCACTGAAACGGTGAACTTTCTCCGACTTTGGGAATCGAAGGCGGTGGTGGAATTTGACTTCGATGCCTTTAACCGCGGGGGTTACACCGATTCGCTTCAGGAAAAAAACTACGGTGAGACAATTTCCAAAGTGCTTTATCCCAATGACTCGACCGAGCAGGGCAAGGAACTCCGCCTGGTTCAACAATACTTCTTCGTTGCTTGTTCGCTCAAGGACATCATCCGCCGCTTCAATCGCGAGTGCGGCGATTGGGCGCAGTTCCCGGATCGTGTGGCGATTCAGTTAAACGACACACATCCTGCCATTTCCATTGCCGAGCTCATGCGCATCCTGCATGACGAGGAGACGATGGATTGGGATCAGGCGTGGAGCATTGTGAGCCGCACATTTTCGTACACCAACCACACTTTACTTCCCGAGGCGCTGGAGAAATGGAGCGTGCCATTATTCGTTAAAGTGCTGCCGCGCCATCTTCAAATTATCCTGGAAATCAACCGTCGCTTTATGCTCGAAGTGGAAGAGCGGTATCCCGGCAATGCCGTGAAAAAACGTGTCATGTCACTGGTCGAGGAAGGATCGCCGCAGATGCTCCGGATGGCGAATCTGGCGGTCGTGGGCAGCCATGCAGTGAATGGTGTCGCAGCGCTGCACACTGAGCTTATCCGGAGGGATCTCTTTAAGGATTTCGATGAATATTATCCGGGCAAAATTCAGAACAAAACGAATGGTGTGACACCGCGGCGTTGGATGCTTTCCTCGAACCCGCGGCTCTCGAAGCTAATCACGTCACGTATTGGCGACGGTTGGATCCGGGATCTGGATCAACTGCGCGGGCTCGATCATCTTGCGGAGGATGAAGAGTTTCGCAATCACTTCATGGATGTTAAGCATGCCAACAAAGTGGACTTGGCGCGGGTCATTCATGAGGAATGCGGGATCGAGGTAAGCCCGGATGCGCTCTTCGATGTGCAGATCAAGCGCCTGCATGAGTACAAGCGCCAACATTTGAAGCTGCTTTACATTTTGACGTTATATCGGCGGTTGCTGCAGGACCCTGCTCTCGATGTGCATCCCCGGGTGTTTATTTTTGCAGCGAAAGCGGCGCCCGGCTATTTCCTGGCGAAGAGCATTATTAAAGCGATCAATGCGGTGGCAGCG
>JBGTCP010000452.1:0-4382 GCA_041748815.1 Chthoniobacterales bacterium | reverse complement strand
GCGATGTCGTCAGGATGCACAAACGCCCATTCCGTCGGATGCAGACCTTTCACTTCCTCCGCAGTCCATCCAAAAATTTCCTCAGCGCGTCTTGGCCAATACTTCACCCGAAAATCCAGATCCCACTCAATCGCCGCAAGGGGTGTGTTTTGGATGTGAAAAAGCAAAATCTCATGCTCCCGGGTGAGAGCATCCGGCCCATCGAAAAGACCCGGTCCGGGAAACTGGGAATGGGGGTGAAATTCCTCAGACATGAGTCTATGGTAGCGGTGCAGGTTTTTGAAGTCACTCTTAAAGTGAAGTCCCCCGGCGATTGCACCACGGCATGATCGGGAAAAGGGAGAGTGTTTTTTTGAACTTGTTCCAGCCGCTGCCAGCCTGCATTGTCTGATTTTTGCAATGAACCGGCCCACTGATCGAACGATTTAAGATGGCAAAGCTGAAAGATTGGTTACTCGATATCGGTGCCCGGCAACTTGACACGAAGAGTCACCACGATGAACCGGCTACGCAACTTCGTGAAAAAGACCTGAGCTTTCTACACGACCTGCTTGCCCGCAGAAACCGTCAGCTCGACAGGCTCAAGACCACGGACAAAAAGCGTTCTGCAATACACAAACAGCTGAAGCAAAAATACCGGAGCAAGCAAGTGGAGTGCACGTCTCTGCGGCGTAGATCCAAAGCTCTCAGAGGCCTCCTCCATAAACGACGCGAACTCATACGCAGGCTCAAGATAGCTATCAAACGTAGCCATCAAGCGAGCATTCACTACTCTCTGCACATGCTTCATGATGCACCTGTTGCTTCGGAGCAAAAAGTTCCGCTGCAAGGATGGCTAAGCTCAGTCGGGAACGGATTCCTCTGGAACCATTGGATGAGGCTAGGGGTGCTCGAGCAACACACTCCCAAGCCAGTGAGGAGAGACAGGGTGTTGGCAAAACGCGCCTCGCGTGTGCACCGCAACGTGAAGCCGGAGTTGCTCCCGTCGATCGGGATCGTGACTCCTTCGTTTAATCAGGCGGAGTTTCTCCCAGCAGCCATGCGGAGCGTTCTAGATCAGGATTACCCGAATCTGGAGTACGTGGTTATGGATGGCGGTTCGCAGGACGGTTCTGCTGCCATCATTGAAGCACAGCAAACCAGACTTAAGTTTTGGCAAAGCAAACCGGACGGAGGACAAGCCGCAGCCATCCGGGCCGGATTCGAAATGACAGAGACTGAGATCATGGGATGGCTGAATTCTGACGATGAACTTATGCCCGGAGCGCTTCATCTGGTCGGTGACATCTTCCGCCGCCATTCCGAGATCGACGTGATCTACGGACATCGCGTGATTGTAAACTCCTCCGGGAACGAAGTCGGCAGGTGGTTAATTCCAAAGCACGACGGAGAGCTGCTTCTTTACGCTGACTTTATCCCTCAGGAAACCTGCTTCTGGAGGCGGAAGCTTTATGACAAGGTGGACGGCATGGACATCACCTTTCAGTTTGCCATGGATTGGGACCTGTTTCTAAGATTCCAACACATGGGTGCCAGGTTTTACAGGGCCCCCTATTTTTTAGGCCTGTTCCGAATGCACTCTGCGCAAAAGTCAACTGCTGAGCTTGCGCAACACGGGTATCCCGAAATGAAAAAACTACGCCAACGTGAGCTGGGCACACATTTTAACCGTTACAGCTTAGAGCGCAATGTCTCACGGGGGCAGCTTGCGGGGCTCGGTTCTCTGATGCTGATGCGCTTAGGCCTGCGAATCTGATCTCACACAAGCCCCTCTGCGACGGGGTCGGGGGTTTCTCTTTCCAACTTATTGATGAGCGATTGGGCCGCTGTGTTGAAGAGAGCGGTCTGTTCAAGAGTGCGTCCTTTTGGCAGCGACTTGTAGAACTGCAGTAAATCATTGCTGATAGCCTCCGATGAAAAAAGGTTCCGGGCGAGTGTAACCCCGCGATTACTGACCTCTTGTGCCGCTGCCGCGTCAGACCTGATTTGCAGAATCGCGTCCGCAAGGTTACGAGGCGTCATATGATCGATGACCACAGCAGCTTTCCTATCTTTGAGGGTCTGCCCGAGGTTGCAAATTCCAGTGATGAGTGGTGTGCCCACGGCAAGAATCTCTGGAATCTTTGAAGGCAGCCGATAGCTGTTAAAGTCGTCGGTGTTGCCGGGCTGCACACAAACATCGGCCTCCGCTAGGAGGGACGGAATCTGATCGCGCGCAACAAAACCCAGGTCCCGCAATGGAAGATCCTCACCGGCCTGAAATTCGGAACGAAGGGTTGGGCAAATCGTTCCGGTTTTTAGAAGCACCGTGAGATGTCCTTCGCGATTGAGCAACCGGATCGCCTCACAAAGCATTTGGAAATCCTCGAAGTTCACAGCACTCACATTCCCGAAGTAGCCAACAGTGAATTGCCCGTTCGCGTGCAGACTGGTTTTCACGAGTTGAGAGGGCTCCGAAAAGAACGAAAAGTCGATAATTGGCAAGAGACTGGTGGCCGGCTTGCCAGGGGGCACGAACTCCAAAAGGGCAGGAGCGATCACCGTCACCCCGTCAGCAACTTCCAGCAGCCACCGCGATGCCAAAGGGCAGCTCAGACCGCTCGGAATCGTGCTCTGCTCCAGATCATCCAGAAACCGGTCGCGGATGATGTCCTCATTGTCCTCAAGGTGAACGACCAGCCAGGCTGAATGGTGAAGCAAATAGCTGGTCACGAAACGGCGGACATTTTCCCGCGGCGTCCAGGCATGTAAAATGTCAACCTTGGGGATCTCTGCTCTTCCAGACAAAACGTCGGCGAAGTGCAAGATTGGAATACCGTCGGAATGGTTGGGAGAACCAGCATTGAGGAGTTTCGGAACAGCAATACTCACTCCCACCCCGTGGTCACGAAGGCCTTTCGCCAGTTCGACGATTTGATACCCGCTATTATTGTCGATGCAGGAGTAACTGGCGATGAGAACATTCATGAAAATCAAAAGGGTCTGCTATATCGACCTTCCAGGCATCCAGAGCCGTCATTGACGACGCTCATTTTGAAACTGCCGCTTGTTCTGGTGAACGAAGATCTGTGCTTCTATATATTTTTCCTCGTGGATGGGGCAAGAAATTGCTCAGTGAACGGATGTGCATCAGAAAGACTTCAGCCTTACGTTATCCAAATCCTGGAGTTCTGCGCACGCGGTGATGATCATTCGTCAGCGACTCGCGGCTCCTTCGGCTTCATGAACCGTGCGATCCAGATGCACATCTCATAGAGTAAGAACATCGGCCCGCCCATCAGCAACAGCGTGAGAATGTCCTGCGTCGGAGTAATGATCGCTGCAAAGATAAAAATTGCCACCATCGCATAAGGGCGGAACTGCCCCAGCGTCTGCGCATTGAGAATGCCCAGCTTCACGAGCACCAGCACCACCACGGGCAACTCAAACGACAGCCCGAATGCCACTGTGAACTGCGTCACAAACGAATAATACTCCCGCACCGTCCACGACGGCGTCCAGTTCAGCTTCCCGGCATCGGCAAAGAAAAATGCCAGCGCTTTGGGCAGCACCACATAATAACTAAAAAGCACACCCGCCAAAAATAACGCAAACCCAACCAGCGCGGCAGGCCATATCACCCGCTTTTCTTTCTCCGTCAGCGCCGGCAAAACAAACTGCGCCACGAAAAATAGCAGCACCGGAAACGACAAAATGATCCCGCAGTAAAATGCGAGCTGAAACGAAATCGTCATCGAATCCGCCACCCCAAGCGCCTGCAGGCTGCCCGCCAGAGTTTCATCCACCTGCGCCAGCGGACGCTGCACAATCCGCACCAGGAACGTGCGAAACCCGAAGCACAGCACCATTGCGGATACAAGCGTGATCGACATCTTGATGACCATCCACCGCAGATCCTCCAGATGATCGAGGAACGGCTTCACGAGCTCCCCATCCCCTTCACGGAACCGGAACCAATTGATATTCATAATACGAACATTGCTTGCACAGCTGCATTCATATTCGCCACATCCTAATTCCGCAACCGTTGGAAGGCCGAAAATTCAGCTTCCTATCGCCAGCACCGCCATGTCGATCCAGCAGGGATCTGCCTACTCTTGAAAAAGCTTCGTGTATTCCCCAAGTCCTTCTGCCTCAAGCTGGTCCACCGGCACGAAACGCAGCGCTGCGGAGTTCATGCAGTAACGCAGACCGGTAGGCTGAGGCCCATCATCGAAAACGTGACCAAGATGCGAGTCGCCGGGCTTCGAACGCACCTCTGTGCGCACCATGCCGTGCCCCCGATCCACAATTTCCTCCAGGACATCGGCGTTGAGTGGTTTTGTGAAACTCGGCCATCCCGTGCGGGAGTCGTATTTATCGGTCGAGCTGAAAAGTGGTTC
>JBGTCP010000451.1:0-2569 GCA_041748815.1 Chthoniobacterales bacterium | reverse complement strand
GCACAAACTCAGGGAGGGCAGATTCAAAAGATCCTTCTCAAAAATAATGAAGCACGGGCTATCGATTTCGGCGTGAAATTTTCAGGAACCGGCAGCTCGGAATGGGAATGGAATGCCCGCTTCGATGCCGCTGGCACCATCAGTGAAGACCGTGTCGCTTCCACCATTGAGGTCGCATCGCCCTCCGTCCTGCTGCGCGAAACTTATCTCAGCACGCTGACCGCAAAAACCAATGCGCTACTCGCAGAAGTGAATCCGCAGCTCCTTGAGGGCACCGGCACCGTGTCCGTGGCGCTCTCAAACACTCGCCTTTCGTCGCTTCGCGAGTCGGTGTTTCATCTGCGAAATTATCCGTATGAATGCGGCGAGCAAACCGTCTCACGGCTGGTTCCGCTGCTTGTATGGAAAACGCTCCAACCCGTCCTCCCGGAGCTGGAGGTCGATCCTGAGAAAGAATCCGCGGAGCTCATTGCAAAACTTTTTGAAACGCAGACCGCATCCGGCGGGCTTCCATGGTGGCCGGGTCAAAACAGGCCGTCGCTTTTTGTGAGCAGCTATGCAGCAGTTGCGGTAGGTTCCTCCATCAAAGCCGGTGGTACGGCGCCGAGCGGTTGGGATGAGCTTACGAACTGGCTCAGCGGCCAGTTAAGGGATATGAGATCTCTGGATTCTGCCGATCTGTCAGATCGCGCATTGGCACTGTATGCACTTGCACTCGCGGGCAAGCCTGAGCCTGCCTATCACGAACGGCTCTACGAAAGTCGCGCACTTCTCACTGCGGAAACCCGCGCTGTCCTGGCATTGGCTATCCTGGAATCGGGCGGTGAGGAATCCATGGTCGCCGGGCTTCTGGATACCAAGCAGCCTGCGCCTGAAAGCTATTCGGTGATTGGCGGTGCGGCCCGCGAACGCGCGACCCGCCTGCTTGCACTGTGCCGCTGGAAACCGGAGTCCGACGAGATTGGTCCGCTCGTGATGGAATTGCTGCAATCCCGTCAGCAAGGTCACTGGCAAACCACCCAGGACAATGCATGGGCACTCCTCGCTCTGGCAGAGATGTTTGAGAAAGTCGAAAAAGGCGGGCAACCAGTGGCTGCCTCGCTCGTTGCGGATGGTACGGATTTCGATTTCGAGCTCACTCCGGAAGCCCCGGTTTGGACGGCACAGTATGAGTTCGGCCCGGACCGTCCGCTGCCGCCGCTCACAGTTAAAAACGAAAAGGAACTTCCGCTTTTTGGTGAAGCAAACTTCCTGGTGCGTCCGCCGTTGGGCACTCAGCCTCGTCAAGACCGCGGATTTGTCGTCTCTCGATCCTATCAAAAACTCGGTCCGGACAGGAAACCCGTCCCCGCAACGGATCTGCGTGTTGGAGATCAAATCGTGGTAACTCTGCGTGTCGAGTCTTCCCGCCCGTCACATTTTGTGGCTATAGATGATCCGCTTCCCGCAATTCTCGAGGCGATCAATCCTGATTTTCCGGGTGGCCCCGAATCGCAATGGGCGAGCAGCCATCGTGAAGTGAGAGCGGATCGTGTGGTCATCTTCTGCGACCATTTGCCGAAGGGTGCATTCACTTTTCAGTATCAGGCAAGAGTGCGCTCGGCAGGTGACGTCTCCGCGCCATCCACCAAAGTCGAAGAAATGTACCGCCCCAACCACTTCGGACTCGCCGAGTCAGCGCGTCTCACCAGTCGCGCGGAATGAGAAAGAAGGCGCTCATGGTCGCAGGTGCTGTGGCGGTCGTGTGGATCGGGACCGAGCTCGCGTTGCGTCTGACGCCGGTCCTGGATGCCCTTGCGGCACCACCGGCGGAGAGTGCCGGTTTTGTGGATCGGCATGGTCAATCGTTGCGAGTGCTCCTGGTCGACGACGAGCGATATGCGCAGAGGGTTGCACTGGATGACATCTCACCACATTGGATCGCCGCCACGCTCAGCGCCGAGGACAAACGATTTTATTGTCACTCCGGGGTAGATTGGTTGGCGGTGGTGCGGGCCATGAAAGATGCGGTGACGACAGGACAGATCGGCTCAGGCGCATCGACCATCACTCAGCAACTCGTTAAAATCTCCGATCCCTCGCCGCGCACATGGAGATCCAAGGTTCGCGAAATGTGGACCGCGTGTGCGTTGGAACGTCACTGGTCGAAGGAGCAAATTCTTGAGGAATATTTTAACCGGTTGGATTACGGAAATTTACAATTCGGGGCGGCCAGCGCGAGCCGGTTTTACTTTCAAAAACCACCCGCCGATCTAAGCCCGGCAGAGGCGGCATTGCTCGCAAGCTTGCCGCGGGCACCGACAAGGCTGGATCCGCACCGCGATTTTGAAGCCACTCGCAACCGACAGTTGTATGTGCTGGATCGAATGCAGGCCGCAGGTTTTCTGAACGCGGAGGCTGCAAGGCGCGCCGTTGCCGAGCCGATCATTCTGGCGTCGCCACTGCACGATTTTGAAGCGCCGCATTTTGTCGACCTGTTACTTAAGCGCCAGGGCATTGTGGATCGCGGCGGTGAAATGCGCACAACTCTGGACCTCAATCTGAATCGCAAGGTCACACAAATTCTGAA
>JBGTCP010000450.1:0-6981 GCA_041748815.1 Chthoniobacterales bacterium | reverse complement strand
CGCAGTGCAGGTGACCTCGTCGGTCGATGGTGCCCAGCAGCACACCATTAATTTCACCAACAACAACCTGCTCGGCTCTGGCAACTTCAATGCCGCTTACCGTACCAGCAAAGCACGTGTCTGCGTCACCGTTGGCATGATGACCACCGGCTACGATTGTCCCGATCTCCTGAACCTCGGACTGTTCCGTCCCATCTTTTCGCCTACGGACTTCATACAGATCAAGGGGCGCGGCACCCGCCCGCATGATTTCCGCGAGCAGTTGATGGACGAAATCCAGAAGCAAAACGTCAAAGCGCCCCGGAAAACTGCGTTCAAGCTTTTCGATTTCTTCGCCAACTGCGAATATTTCGAGACAGAGTTCAAATACGATGAAGTCCGCAAGCTCCCGAAGCCGGGAACTAAAGCCAGCGGCGAAAGTCCCCTTCCCGTGGGTACCTTCGCGCATCTCGGCGGAGATATCCTCTCCACCATCAAAGAGGAGACCATCGGCCAACATGGCATGAGAATCGACCGCGAGTTCTATGATAAGTTTGAGGACACCGTCCGGGAGAATAACTTCATTGCTGCCAGCGTTGAGGCGGGGCAATGGGATCGTGTGATTGATTACGTGAATCAGGAAGTCTTCGACAAACCCAACGAGTTCTACTCGCTCGAGAAACTGCGACAGGCCGCTGCCGTGGATCGTCGCCTCACCCTGCGGGAAATTCTCGAAAAAATCTTTGGCCTCATTCCGCGCTTCAAATCCAAGGACGAGTTGCTCGAAGAGGAGTTCTCCAAATTCGTGGCCGATCGCAAACCCGGCGACGCCAAGTTGATACCCGTCCTGAAGCAGTTCTTCAAAGCGTATGCGTCGGATAGCCACGTGCGCAGCATCATCGACGACTCATCCCGCCTGACAGAGCTTTACACCACCTCATCCTTCACCATTGCCGACCTCAAGGCCGTCCCGGCAGAATACCGCAAACTCATCCCTGAATACATCAAGGATTATGTCAGTCTAAATCAATTTGCAGCATGAGCTCTTTTTTGTCCCGAATTTGGAAACTTTAAACATGCGTACGGACCGAAGTGAAAAGCTTGGTCGAACCAAATAAAATCCCGTGGCTACGATGAGAGACTTCAAATTTGTATCCCTGCTTACGGGAGACTCGGCGGCTGGCTGGCTAAGCAGGCCGATTGAACAACCAAAGTCCCCCGTTTTATCAGAATGCATTACCGCGTTTCATATGAATCTGGCTCGCACTTGCCAATTTCAGATTATGCCAGTCGAAATGACTTATCAAGGGACACGTAATGCTGTATTTACCTGGAATTCTCTTGGAACAATCCTCAACAAACGAAGCTTCACGCTGGATGAAATGGCGGCACTAGAGCTGACGCCTGAGTTGGAGGCGGAATTTGCTCGGCAGATCAGCGAGGACAGCAAGACTTCGCATGAGGAGCAAGTCCGCTTGCGCCTCCGTTTTGGAACTGCACTCATTGAAGGCATGTTGAACGAAAACCTCCCAGCGCCTATGGCAGCTATTGATGCATTATTTGCATCCATAGTTGTTCAGAGTTGGACCGCTTTCGAATGTTTGGTGGGAGACCTTTGGGTTCTTGCGATCGATCACGGGCCTAAGAAGTGGATAGAACAGCTAGTTCAGTCCAAACAGATAAATAAGAAAGAGATGCCCGGGCCAAGATGGGGGTCACACCTCAGGGCCAAAAGAAAAGTGACTTTTCAGACTTTGCCAAACATCAGGCGATTGTATGAGGCTGCGTTCGGAGAGTTGCTCGCGATGGAATTTAATAATGTTGCAGGTGGTCACATTGTTGCCCTTTCAGCAATTCGAAATGTGCTCACTCATCGAGCCGGTCTGACGGACAGCACATTCCTAGAGCAAGTGGCGCATTTCCCCGAATTTAGCCGTTACAAAGTCTCGGAGCCTGTTCTTCTCGATGGAGAATGCGTAAAACGACTCAGGCAAGCCTCGCTTGAGCTAGGCTTAGCCTTGATCTCCTTTGTAGATGACGAAATTGCGAGAGCTGAAGGGAAAAAACCAGTTGCGGTTGTGTAGGATCTCCCAAGTCGATAAGGTCAAGTCTGCTCAACCAACTGGCCACTTTCTCTGCCTTAACTCACATTTTCAATGCTCGACACCAATACCAAACGCCGAATCGACACCGCCCGCGACATCCTCGTTGGCAAAGTTCCTGATCCCAAATCCCAGGTCGAACAAATCACCATTGCCCTTATCTACAAGTTCATGGACGACATGGACGCCGAAGCGGAGGAGTTGGGCGGCAAGCGCAAATTCTTTACTGGCGACTTCGCCCGTTACGGCTGGGCCAAATTAATGGCCCCCTCCCTCGGCGGCCACGAAATGCTCGGTCTGTATGGCGAAAGCATTTCCAAGATGCCCGAAAATCCCGGCATCCCGCTGCTCTTCCGCGACATTTTCAAAAACGCCTATCTTCCTTATCGCGATCCAGAGACCCTTCGCGCCTTCCTCAAAATCATCGACGAATTCAGCTACGACCACAGCGAACGACTCGGCGATGCTTTCGAATATCTGCTCAGTGTCCTTGGCTCGCAGGGCGATGCCGGCCAGTTCCGCACCCCGCGCCACATCATTGATTTCATGGTGGAGCTTCTAGCTCCGCAAAAGCACGAGACCATCCTTGATCCCGCTTGCGGCACCGCAGGATTCCTGATCTCCGCCTACAAACACATCCTTCGGACCAACAGCACGCCTGGAGAGGTCGGAGAAAAGCCCGCGGATGCAAATGACAAAGCCGCACTGGATTCCTCGCGCATCCCACCAGCGAGTGGAGATCTGCTCACCCCCGACGACCGAGGTCGCCTTGCCAAAAACTTCAAGGGCTACGACATCTCGCCCGACATGGTGCGCCTGTCGCTGGTGAACCTGTATCTTCACGGCTTCGCCGATCCCCACATTTACGAATACGACACACTCACTTCCGAGGAGCGCTGGAATGAATTCGCCGACGTCATCCTCGCCAATCCGCCCTTCATGTCTCCGAAAGGCGGCATCAAACCTCACAAACGCTTTGGCATTCAGGCCAAGCGCAGCGAAGTCCTCTTCGTGGATTACATGGCCGAGCATCTCACACCGACCGGACGTGCAGCCATCATCGTTCCCGAAGGCATCATCTTTCAAAGCCAGACTGCCTATAAACAGTTGCGGAGGATGTTGGTGGACAATTCTCTGGTTGCTGTCGTCTCCCTGCCGGCAGGCTGTTTCAATCCTTACTCCGGGGTGAAAACCAGCATTCTCAGCCTCGACAAATCTCTCGCCCGCCAGAGCGACACCATCGGTTTTTTCAAAGTCGAAAACGACGGCTTCGGCCTCGGTGCCCAACGCCGCGCCATCGAGAAAAACGACCTGCCACAAGTGCAGACCGAGCTGGCCACATACCTCCAAGCTTTGCGTGGCAAAACGCCTGTCGAATCCATCCTGCCAGTCACGTCAACCGCACAGATTGTCGCAAAGGAAAATATCGCAGCGAATGGCGACTACAATCTAAGCGGGGAGCGGTATCGGGAGGGTGCGGCACGCACATCGAACTATCCGCTAGTGCCAATTGGCGAAATCTGTGACCTGTTCAACGGGAGGGCTTTTAAGCCTGAGGATTGGGAAAACGCGGATAGCGGCGGAATACCAATTATTAGGATTCAAAATCTTAATAATGCCGACAGTTCGTTCAATAACTACACGGGCGAAGTCAGTGAGAAGAATACGATCAACCACGGTGAACTTCTTTTCTCATGGTCCGGCTCTCGCGGAACCTCCTTTGGTGCTCACATTTGGAAAGGGCAAAAGGCGGTTCTCAATCAGCATATATTCAAGGTCGGCTTTGATGAAACCCGAGCAACCAAGATGTATCTGCTCCATGCACTGAACAAAGCCGTCGTAGAAGTTGAGGAGAACCTGCATGGCGGAGTCGGACTCGTTCATATCACGAAGGGGAATTTGGAGAGAATCCAAATCCCCCTGCCGCCGCTGGAGGTGCAGAAGGAGATCGTGGCGGAGATCGAGGGCTACCAGAAAGTCATCAACGGCGCCCGCGCCGTCCTCGACCACTACCGCCCCCACATTCCCATCCACCCCGACTGGCCGATGGTGGAACTGGGTGACAAACTTTCCTTTGTGTCCAGTGGTGCAACGCCAAAAGGTGGCAGAGAAACCTACCTTGACAAAGGAGTGTTGTTCATCCGGAGCCAAAACATCCTTTGCGGTTCCCACGACTTTAGTGACGCGGTTTTCATATCGGAGGAGACACACAATGAGATGTCGCGGAGCCAAGTAAAATTTGGCGACGTATTCTTGAACATCACTGGGGCTTCAATCGGACGAAGCGCCTGGATGGACTTAGGTGTTCCTGCCAACGTAAATCAACATGTTGCCATTCTCCGAGTCGGGCCAGAACTCAATCGAGTCTTCCTTTCGCTGTTTCTGAATTCAGACACTGGTCAGAACCAGATTTTTTCGTTGCAAGCTGGAGGAACTCGCGAGGCTCTAAACTACACCCAAATTAAGCAACTCAAAATTCCCCTCCCACCCCTCACCATCCAACAAGCCATCGTGGCGGAGATCGAAGCCGAGCAAGCACTGGTGGCGGCCAACCGCGAACTGATCTCCCGCTTCGAGCAAAAGATCCAAGCCACCCTCGCCCGCATCTGGGGTGAAGAGGATACAGGATCCAAGACCCCGGATTCCACCGTGGTGCCATTTTCAGAACAAGAAACCACAACTCTGAAAGTAGCGGAAGAGCCCACTCAATACCGGGTTTAAACGATGAGCAGGATCCTCGAAATGCTACAGGACGGAGAGAAATTCTCATTTTCGTTTCTGGCAACGCATGTGGAAGACTGTTGTGCCTATTGGGACTGGTGGTGGGAGAACCAATCCAATTTCTCGCAGCTTTCCCGACCTGAAATCATAGCCGATGAGGATCCCATTCTGGAGAACACGGTCGATAAAATGTGGGTCGATACCATTTCGCACGCATCGTTTTTCGACAAGTTTCTTGCCACTGCGCTGAAGCATGAGTTCCTTCCTTCTGGTCACGAATGTGCCCGCAGCGCATTCGGGGATCGCCTCATCGACCACCTCGCAACCCGCGCGATGGAATGCGACGATCCGCACATCATTTTTGCAGGCGGCGGCTACGGTGCCGGTAAAACCACCATACTGGGAAGCAATCGCGCTTGCCCTTTCCTCAATTTACCTTCCCGATCTCAGATCGGGGTCGACGTCTTTAAGCGATTCCTGCCGGAGTATGAGATTCTTTCCCGATTGGGAGATGGTCGCGCAAGTTCCACCGTGCAGTTGGAGGCACGCAGCCTTTCTGAGAAGCTATTTGAGTATGTGACAACCCGGCAACACTCCTTCATTTGGGATTCATCGCTTTCCAACCTTGCCGAGAGTAAGCAGAAAATCCAGGTTGCACGCGCCAAAGGTTACAAGTTGCATCTTGTTGCCGCAGCGTCTCCAATCCAAGCCGCCATCGCTCGCGCTATGGCTCGGGCAAGGCAAATCCGCAGGTTTGCCAACCCAGCGCATCTCGCCAATTCCCACCGGAATTTTGCTAGCGCATTCGAGGAATATTTTGATCTTTTCGATACCGTTCAGCTGTTCTGGAATTCATGGACTCCCGGATCGCCCGATGAGCAGCCACGGTTGATTGCAGAGAAAGACACTGGCAAAAATCTCCTTGTGGTTTACGGTGAGGAAGAGTTCAGTGAGTTCTCTCTTCTCAGGAAGAAATTATGAAAATCGAAAAATCCGACCAAAAGCCCCGCACCATCACAGAAATCAGTGGTAAGGATCCGCAGGCATTTCAGCAGTTTATCCAGGAAAAAGACGCCACACTGAAGATGCTGGATCAGCAAGCTAAAGAAAAAGCGCTTCTAGCCCGGCAGGAAAGCTTGGCTTGGGCGTCCTGAGCAGAAGGTAACCTACAAAAATCCTGGCATGCCTGGAGAATTGGGAGGAAACCAGAGTTCCTATTTCCCAATCCACACCTCCAGCTTACGCAAAGTGTGAAACGGTCCGTCCCAATTTTTAAGACAAAGGAGGAGGTTCTGACCAAACTCAGGGCTCTGGACATGGAATGCTCAACACCCGACTGGGATGGCTACAGGGCTCTGCCTGTGAATCCCGCAGCATTGGAGCGGGCTGAGACTTTACTTCGTTCTCTGCCTGATGACCTTCTATTGCCGGACTTTTCGATAGAGCCCGACGGCGATATTTCCTTCGACTGGCTCCCAACCCGAACCCGCAGTTTTTCATTGAGCATCGGAAATTCGGATCGCGTCGCCTACGCATGGGTTGATGGCACGGATCGCGGGCACGCGGTCGCTCGCACAGGATCAGGAGAGGTTCCGACCCGGATTTTGAACGAACTCAAGCGAATTTACGCTCATGACCTTACCATCCGGCTTGCCTGAAGAGGTTGCCGACGAGGAATCCCTCGCCCGTTTCCTGACTTCGTCCGGCCATTTCAACGCTTCTGGCGTGAAGCCTGCCGCTTTTTTGCCAAACCCCGCAGATGGGAGAACATCCGTTTTCCGCCACGGTGCAGAACCTCGTGAGGCTTTGGAGTCCATAGGACGGACTGAAGTGGGGCAAGTCCGTTCAGTGCACGGCGCCGGCATTATCACTGCGGGAAGTGTGAGGGCTGCACATTTGGAGGTCGAAGCTGTCGAACCTCCTCCGCGCCATGCAGACATCACCGACTGGCCATGGCATAAGGAGGATCGCGAGTTCGCCAAGGCCGAACGAAAAGAGATCGCATTGCTTCTTGCCCAGAAGACCTGGTGTGTGAAGTTTGATTAAGTGAATTTTTTGGCAAGCACGAGTCCTCCCACACTGGGAATTGAGCATTCCTCCAACGCAAACATATGTGCTTTTGGTGAATTGGCCCCCCGGCTATCCGCAGCCTAAACGCATTAAAAGCGTCGTGAGGCAT
>JBGTCP010000449.1:0-3959 GCA_041748815.1 Chthoniobacterales bacterium | reverse complement strand
TCCAGCGCGGCGTGCTCGATTTCCGCAGCGTTCTTTACTTTGCATCGCTGATCGGATTTTCCCTGTTTCTGACCAGCGTGATCCTTCGCAATCACCGTTCCTGATTTATGAAAAATTCCCCGCTCAAACTCACACTCTACTCGACCATCGGCGTACTCGCGGTGCTTGGCATGTTGATCGCCATCAACGTGATTGCCAAAGGCGCGCGTTTGCGCGTTGATCTCACCGAAAACAAAATCTACACGCTCACCGAAGGCACCCGCAACATCCTCGACCAGATCGACACCCCTGTAACCGTGCGCTTCTACGTGAGCGAACGCGACAACGCCATGCCGGTTTTCCTGCGGAACTACGCATCACGCGTCAACGACCTCCTCCAGGAATACCGCGATGCCTCCAATGGCATGATCGAGATCATTAAAATCGACCCTCAACCCGACACCGAAGCCGAGGATTCTGCAAACCTCGATGGCGTGCCCGGCCAACCCATCAGCATGGAAAGCCAGGTTTATCTCGGTCTTTCAGTGACATGTGTGGATCAAAAAGTAGCCATCCCTTTCATCTCACCGGATCGTGAAAATCTTCTGGAGTACGATATCTCGCGCGCGATCTCACAAGCCATCACCGTAGAGAAACCGTTGCTTGGCATCCTCACGCCGCTCCCCATGTTTGGCGAATCCCCCATGATGATGAATCCCATGATGCAGCAACAGCCCGCTCCCGCGTGGATTGTCATCCGTGAACTGGAGCGCGACTACGAGGTGCGGCAGCTCGCGCCCGATGTCACACAAATCGACGAAGACATCACGGTCCTTCTAGTGCTGCACCCCCACTCCCTCACACCTCAAATAGAATATGCCATTGATCAATTCCTCATGCGTGGTGGAAATTTGCTCGCGGCTGTGGATCCGTTGAGCCTCGCTGCCAAGTTCACTTCGGGAGGTGGAAATCCGATGATGCCCACTCCCACAGCCACTTCCGACCTGCCTGGCCTCATCCCGGCATGGGGGTTGAAATTTGACAGCAGCCAAGCTGTGGCAGATCCCACCTTCCGCACCAGCCTTTCACGCGGGGCAGCACCGGAGTCCTTCCCGACCGTGCTTTCTCTCACTCCGGAAGGAATCAACCGCGACGATGCCATCACCAGCCAGCTCGACAATCTGCTGTTCCTGTTTTCAGGAGCCATCGAAGGCACACCCGCCGAGGGTCTGGAGATGGAAACTCTCGTGACCACCACGCAGGCTGCAGGCTTCGTCCCTGCCATGCAGGCCGAGATGGAAGGTGCGGGCATTATGAATTCGCTCGCTCCCGCCGGCGAAGCGCTTCCGCTTGCAGTGCGGCTCACCGGGAAATTTTCATCCGCATTTCCAGATGGCCAGCCCGCGCAACAAGACCCTGAAGCGGAGCAGGCGGCACCTCCGGAAAACGCCGGTCACCGAACGGAAAGCGAAGGCTCGCCGCTAGTCATTCTTTTTGCCGATGTGGATTTTCTTTACGATGAATTTGCGGCCGATGTGCGCAACATCCTCGGCCAGCAGCTCGTCATTCCCCGCAATGGAAATCTGGATCTTTTCCTGAACAGCGTTGAACTTCTTTCAGGTGATGAAAACCTGATCCAGGTGCGCAGCCGCGGTGCCATCCAGCGCCCGTTCACCCGCATCCGCCAAATGGAAACTGAAGCTGAAGAACGTTTCCGCGCCACCATTCAGCGCCTCGAGCAGGAGTTGCAGGAGACCCAGCAACGCCTCTCGCAGCTGCAGACCGATCAGGACGCCGGCCAGCAATTCATCATCTCTCCCGAGCAACAGGCGGAGATCGACTCCTTTCAACAAAAACGTGCCGATGTGCGCACCGAGCTCACCGAAACCCGCCGCTCGCTTCGCCGCGATATCGATTCCCTTGAGACGCGCCTCAAGTGGCTCAATATCGCAGGCATGCCCGCGCTCATCGTGATCATCGGTGCAGCCACAGCAATCACCCGCCGCCGAAAAACCTCCGCCCGCTGATTTGTCTATTTCATGAAAGCACGCCCACTCATTATCACACTCATCGTTGCCGCCCTGCTCATTGGCTATGCCGTGTGGCAGTCGAAGCGCAACCAGACGCCCACGACGCAAACCATTACCTTTGCAATCGGCGACCGCCTCTTCTCCAGTTTCCCGGTGAACGAAATCCACACTGTGCGGCTGCAAAGCGCTGAGGCATCGGCCACGCTTACCCGCACAGACGACGGTTGGGTCGTTGCTGAACGCGAAAACTATCCGGCCGATTTTGAAAAACTGGCCAGATTTCTGCGTCAACTCCAGGACCTGAAACCCGCCCAATCCGTCGCCGCAGGACCTTCCCAGCATGGCAGACTGGGGCTTCAGAATCCTGTAGAGGACGGAGGCACCGGCACGCTTTTTGAAGGAATCGCCGACAACTCAACAACGAGCCTCATCATTGGGAATGAATTTCTGCGCGACTCGACATCGCCCATGGGTGCAGGCATGGCAGCGGGTCGATACGTGCGCCTCGCCGATCAGCCCGACCGCATCTGGCTGATCTCCGAAACGCTCAGCGCGGCTGATCCGGACCCGGCCACGTGGATTAATCAACGCTTTGTGAGCATCGAGAACCCCATCGCGATCACCGTCACGCCCGCCGCCGAAGGTGCTGTCCCATGGACGCTCACCCGCGAGGATGCTTCGGCGGATTTCACGCTCGAAGGATTGCAGGAAGGTGAGGTGCTGGAGACGGCGCAGTTGAATCAATTACGCAGCGTGCTCACATCGGCCACTGTGTCAGACCTGCTTACGGGTGATGCTGCAAGCTTCGAGCCTGCTCACACAGCAAATATCCGCACATCCGACGGATTCATTTATACCTTGGAAATCGGAGCGCCCACCGAAGACAACCACCCGGTCAAGCTCACCCTCGAAGCCACACTCGCGGAAGTGCGTGAACCAGTGGAAGGCGAGTCGGAGGAAGATCGTGACCGCCTCGACGCGCGTTTTGCCGAAGAGTACCACCGGCTCACAGAGAAGCTCGATTCCGAAAAGAAACTCTCCGGCAAAACTTTTTTGCTGCCCGCATTCGCAGTTCAGCCGCTGCTGAAAGAAAGGTCTGCGTTCATCCAGGCACCCGAGGAACCTGATCTGGAGTCAGCGCCGGAAGAGTAGCCCCTATCCGGGCTCTGAAAGGAGGGCGGACATTCCTGTCCGCCTCCGGTGCTTATGGCACCGTCTCAAAGCGGGTAAGAAAACCCGCTCTCCCTTAAGTGCAGCTGTGGAAGCCGGGCCTGCGATTAATTATGGAAATGCAACGGCGTGCCAGCCCGCTGGGCGTCGTGCTCTTCGTCGGTGCAGGGAGCGTTCAGAGGCACTTCCACGGGCACTTCAGTGAGGGAGACCAGATTTTCAGAGACAAGATAGCTTTCCAGCTCTTCGCCGCTGATGTCGGCAAGCATTTTGCCATTCACTTCCACGCAGGGAGAAAGTGGCTGACCGGTGCGTTGCTCCATCTCCCAACGGAATGCCGGGTTTACGATGATGTCTTTTTCCGTGTAGGGAATCTCGTATTTGTCAAGCACTGCGCGGACTCCGCGGCTCCATCCACAGTGGGTTTTCAGGTAAGCGGTGATTTCTGGTTTTTGCATATGTGAACGCAAACTACCACATACGGGGACAGGAAAAAGCAGAAAAATTTTCCTACCCAAAATCACCGTGCCGGAGATGGACCCGGAAGCGCCGGGAAATTAATGCAGCACAATTTGACGAATTAAATTTTTTGATTACCTTGAGGTCGTGATTTCTAAAATTTGTATAGCGACCGGAGTGCTGGTTCTCGTGGCAACCGTGCTGATCTGGATCACTCAGGGAGCACACAGGGGCTGGACTCAGACTCAAATACCCGTGGTGAATGTCGATCCCATCACCGAGATCGAATACACCGAATATACGAAGGGCCTCAAACCCGGC
>JBGTCP010000448.1:0-1875 GCA_041748815.1 Chthoniobacterales bacterium | reverse complement strand
GCCGGGTTTGAGGCCCTTCGTATATTCGGTGTATTCGATCTCGGTGATGGGATCGACATTCACCACGGGTATTTGAGTCTGAGTCCAGCCCCTGTGTGCTCCCTGAGTGATCCAGATCAGCACGGTTGCCACGAGAACCAGGACTCCGGTCGCTATACAAATTTTAGAAATCACGACTTCAAAGTAATCAAAAAATCTAATTCGTCAAACTGTGCTGCATTAATTTCCCGGCGCTCGGGGCAGGCCATTTCCGGCACGGTGATTTTGCGCGTGGAAAATTTTTCTGCTTTTTCCTGTCCCGGTATGTGGTAGTTTGCTCACACATATGCAAAAACCAGAAATCACCGCTTACCTTAAAACTCACTGTGGATGGAGTCGCGGAGTCCGCGCAGTGCTCGCCAAATACGAGGTTCCTTACACGGAAAAAGACATCATCGCCAACCCGGCCTTCCGCTGGGAAATGGAACAACGGAGCGGTCAGCCACTCTCTCCCTGCGTGGAAGTGAACGGCAACATGCTTGCCGACATCAGCGGCGAAGAGTTGGAGAGCTATCTCGTATCTGAGAACTTGGTCTCACTCACTGAAGCGCCTGTGGAAGTGCCTCTGAACGCGCCCTGCTCCGACGAAGAGCACGACGCCCAGCGGGCTGGCACGCCGTTGCACTTCCATAATTAATCGCAGGTCCAGATCCGACAGCTGCACCTAATGGAGAGCGGGTTTTCTTACCCGCTTTGAGACGGTGCCATAAGTGCCGGAGGCGTACAGGAATGTCCGCCCTCCTTTCAGAGCCACGTGTTGCATCTGCTTCGTGCGATCTACTCCTCCAGCTCCAGCACTGACTCCGGCTCAGGTTCCTCGGGTGCCTGGATGAATGCAGACCGTTCTTTCAGCAGCGGTTGAATTGCGAATGCGGGCAGCAAAAATGTTTTGCCGGAGAGTTTCTTTTCGGAATCGAGCTTTTCTGTGAGCCGGTCGTATTCCTCGGCAAAACTGGCGTCGAGGCGGTCACGGTCTTCCTCGGACTCACCTTCCACAGGCTCTCGGGCTTCAGCGAGTGTGGCTTCGAGCGTGAGTTTGACCGGGTGGTTTCCCTCAATGGGAGCTCCGATTTCCAATGTGTAAATGAACCCGTCGGCTGTGCGGATGCTTGCTGTGTGGGTGGGTTCGAAGCTCGCTGCATCGCCCGTGAGCAGGTCTTCCACTGTGGCGGATGTGAGCACGCTGCGTAATTGATTTACTTGGGCAGTCTCCAGCACCTCGTCCTCCTGCAGTCCTTCGAGTGTGAAATCCGCCGAGGCATCCTCGCGGGTGAGCGTCCATGGGACAGCACCTTCGGCGGCGGGCGTGACGGTGATGGCGATGGGATTTTCAATGCTCACGAAACGTGGGTTGATCCATGTGGCCGGATTGGGATCCGCAGCGTTGAGCGTTTCGGAAATAAGCCAGATGCGGTCGGGTTGATCGGCGAGGCGGACGTATCGACCCGCTGCCATGCCCGCACCCATGGGCGATGTGGAGTCGCGCAGGAACTCATTTCCAATGATGAGGCTCGTTGTTGAGTCGTCGGCAATTCCTTCAAACAGGGTGCCGGTGCCTCCGTCCTCCACAGGATTTTGAAGCCCCAGTCTGCCATGCTGGGAAGGTCCGGCGGCCACGGATTGGGCGGGTTTTAGGTCCTGGAGTTGACGCAGAAATCTGGCGAGTTTTTCAAAATCGGCCGGATAATTTTCGCGTTCGGCAACGACCCAACCGTCGTCTGTGCGGTTGAGTGTGACCGATGCTTCGGCGCTTTGCAGGCGCACGGTGTGGATCTCGTTGACCGGGAAAGCGGAGAAGAGCCGGTCGCCGATTGCAAAGGTAATGGTTTGCGTCGT
>JBGTCP010000447.1:0-9885 GCA_041748815.1 Chthoniobacterales bacterium | reverse complement strand
CTACGTTTCCATTGGCATCATAGCCATAGGTGCTCACGCGCGTTGCTTCGGTGAGAGTGCTCAGGCGGTTGTGGGCATCGTAGGTAGAGATTAGTGTGCGGCCTGTGGCGCCATAGACGGTGGTGAGGCGATTCCCGGCAGAATCATAAGTGTAGTGGTGGGGGTGGGTTTGGCCGTGGATGAACCAGCCGGAACTCTCGTACACGATCCGGTCGAGGGCATCGTAGGCGTAGGCTACGTTTGCCTTCCCTGCTTTCCCCGGCTCGGTGACTGACAAAATGTTGCCCTGCAAGTCGTAATCGTAGATACGATTATCCTGCGAACGCCCGATGTAGTGGACCTCCTCGAGGCGCTGCCGGTCATCGTAGAAATACTCGGTTACGCGGTCCTCGGAATCGGTGCGTTTCACCAAGTTGCGGGAATTGAAGGTGAAGCTAACTGACTCGTTGGTGGGGTCGATGATGGCGGTGTTCCTTGACAGTCCATCGTAGTGGAATGTGGTGGTCTGCGATTTTCCATCTCTGACGGTGCGGCGATTACCGGAGTCATCATAGGTGTTGGTAACGGTGATGTCCTCCGCGTCGGTGGTTGTGAACAACTCACCGTGTATGGTGTAGGTGTTGAGAGCCGTGCGCCGGAGCGGGACGATGGAGGCGAATGATGATTGGTTGGAGGCATGGCCAAGCCAGGTTTCGAGGATGTTGCCATCTTTGTCATAGACGGAGGTCATGGCGGGATGGCGGGTGGCGGTGGACCCTGCAATGAGCGGGTCGTTCACGGGCACTGACGGACTGATGCTACCAATGGGCCGGTTGGCTGGATCGTAAAATGTGACGCTGCTTTTGCCCCTGGCATCGGTGGTTTTAAGCAGATTGCCGACGCGGTCATAGTCGAAGGTGGAAGTGTGGCGCTCGCGTGCTGCACCGATGACGGGTTGTCCGGCTTCATCGAAGTAGTCGACCAGCGGAAGGATTTGCGCGGTTTGCCGTCCCCGTTTGTCATAGGTGAAGTCCGTAGCAAATCCCCGCGGGGAGATAACTTGAGCAAGGTTGCCTGCAGCATTGTAAATATTCTCGGTGACAGGGACTACGGGATCGCCGGGACTTGGAATGGGCTCGATAACAGGATCCGTACTGGGCTCAGGAACAGGAGTGGGAGGGGTGAAGGTTATATGATCGGGATGGTTGACAACACCAGGATTGGGTTGGATGACAAGACGTTCTCTGCCCAGTGAATCGTAAAGCTTTTTGGTGACCCGATTGCCTCCGGTGATTTGCTCGGTGACCTGTACGGGCCAGCCTGTGGAAGTGTAGGTGGTGGTGACCAGTTGTTGCTCGGGAGTGCCAAGCGAGGAGGTCACTTCAACGGGCTGATTGAGTCCGTTATAGACAAAACTGGTAGTAAGGTCCAGCGGCTCGATCAACTTGGTGATATTCCCTACTCTATCGAATTCGCGGCGGGTAACGGCAGTGGCACCGTTTGCGTCCGGAAATTCATAAAAAACGGTCTGGCGCCAGTTGCGATACAGCCCGTCAAACTCTTGGGTGGTCACGTAACCCCGCGCATCCCTGATGCTAGTGGGGGAGAAGCTTGCAGGATTAGAGATACGGGAACCGGCATTCGGGCCATCGTAAGAAAATGTGGTGGTTCTTCCGCCAAGGTTGACGGTTTGTTTACGCTGCAACGCGTCATATGTTGTGGTGGTGGTGTTCCCGCGGGGTGAGGTCACTGTGATGAGTGACCCGACTGCGTTGTATCCGTAGTGGGTGACTAGGTCAGCATCGGATTCCACTCCATTGCCATCCATGTCGACGATGTCTTTTGTTTTGCGATTCGCAAGGTCATAGACACTGAGTCGATACCGATCTTCCTCATCGCGCTGCCAGACTCTGTTGCCCCGGGCATCATAGCCGTACTCGACACGCTCGACTCCGTTGTCGCTTTGGGGGTAGATTACTCGAATAAGGCGGTTGGCATCATCATAGTCAAATTGTGTAACCCGGTCGCCATCCGGGGTACCCAGGGTCTCATGGGTGCGGTTGCCGCCGCTGTCATACAGGTAGGTCCATGCGCGGTTCGTAGTGCCTATGCGCGGATCGCGAACAACCTCCGTGCGGGTGGCGATGTTGCCTGTGGCACGATCCGGTGTGTATACTGTTTCCTGGGTGAGGCCGGTGCCGCCTCCAAGCTGAGTGACTTCGCGAGTCATAAAGCCTGGCATGAGGGTGTCGTACTCAAAATCGGCGCGTTTGAGCAGGACCCCGGATTCATCACGAATTTCCTCCGATATGCGTTGTCCATTGGAGTCGAGAGAATACTTTGTCTGCCTGCCTTCGGCATCGATAATGCCGGTCATTACACGCGAGTGCCCGGCCCAATGCGCGTCCCAGGAAAAGCCATTGCCACCTCGGCTTGTCGGACTGGAATCGTAAACAAACTCTGTAGTAGCCGTGACCGAAGCCTGGGTGAAAGGATCGGTAAATGTGCGAATTTCCTTGGTGGGATCACCAAAAAACTTGGGGAAAATCGGAAGGGCACTGTGTGCTCCAGCCCAAGGCCAAAATTCATTCATTGGCACCGGATCGGCATGCTGATAAGTCACGGTGTTGCCACTGGCCTCAACTCGAGATGTCTCAGCAAGACCCATTTCTGGATGAAAATTTACCTCCTCAGAGAGCCCACTGCTGGTGACAATGAGGCGCTTCCAGGCCACGATCAGCGGCCAATGGACAGGTTCGGGGACGCCCAAGAAGCCTTTTAACTCTTTCAAGTCCATAAACTCCGGGTTTGAGTAAGAATAATGCCATTCTGTTCCTGCAGCGTCAGTCACTGTAGTTTTACGCTGTCCCTGGAACCCCAGAGCACCTCCTACTGGAAAATAACGCAACGGAACACCGCTATCCGAAACTGTTACATTTCCAGCAGGACCAGCAAGGGATGCAACGGTGCGTGGCGCACCTCTTGGGAAATCGTACTGTCCGGTAGACGGATCAAACACCAGACTGCTTCGGTCATATTCATAGGCGATTAAAAAT
The DNA here is from genome assembly GCA_041748815.1 of Chthoniobacterales bacterium. GTDB lineage: Bacteria > Verrucomicrobiota > Verrucomicrobiia > Chthoniobacterales > CAKUMP01 > JBGTCP01. Next base: position 6,850 of record JBGTCP010000447.1, on the reverse strand, counting down.
GTCGATGGCTGCGTTGTCTCACCGCCGAGACCTGCACTGCCCGGAACATCCTGCGGGCCACTTGTGGTTATTTCAGTCAGATTGATATGATAGGACGAGTTGGGCAAGGAAGGGGGGTCACTTGAGGCTGTTGAGTCGATCTCGGTCGGTTCCTCGTAGTCGTATTCAGTGATATTTCCCTGGGCATTGATTACCTTGTCGAGAAGCTGAAGATTCGCTTGAGAACTATGTGGTCGGTAAGTGTATGCGATGGTGCCCTGGCTGTCGCCAAGCGGGAAGCTAATGGATTGCACTGGCGATAAGTGATCCGATGGGTCCAAACGTGTGACGTAAAGCGTGCGATTCTGGCCACCTGCGCATTTTCCCTGGATGCGGTCGGGGATTAAGGAATGTTGCCCGGAATCGAACTCGTAAGCGAGCTCATTACCCATTCTGTCTTCCACTGTGCTGAGACGGTGGTAGGTGTGGACTTCATAATTATCATTACTGGTAGCTAAGACAAACGAACGTGCGGGAGTGTTATCAAATATGAGTTTGGTCCCGAACTTTCTTCGAAAAACAATATCATTGAGCCGACCAGTGGACGCGGTCTGCCCTTGTGAGATCGTGACACTGGTAGTCTGATACCCTGCGGAAAGCTGCAGGAAAACGACATCTTGCTCCGTTCTATTCAAAGCTGTCGGAATAAACTTTACACCCATGGAGATGGATTCCTGTGGAAAGATCATTGAGAAGCGATGAACGCTGCCGTTCTCATCCGTCACTAAAACATAGCCCTCACCATTATTGGGCTGGACCATATGCACATTGGCAGAGAGGCCCGAGGCCCATCCTGCACCAAACGGGCGATCAGGTTCCTGAGCGGGGGAAAGACTGAAACGCTCATTCCACACTTCTCCCCGCGCACTTCTGTTTACTGTCAGTGCAAGTTCGCCATTCGCTAGCGGAATGTAAACGTCCGAAGTGGAGTGACGAAAATGCCGGGTCAAGGCATCGATAGAACTCTTCTCAGGCTCTTGATCAGTTTCCTCTGAGCTTTGCGGTGCCTTCTGGGGAAATGGCCGACCATTGATTCCGACTTGGCGATGAGCAAGCCCGCTCGTATCCTGCCAGCTAAATGACAGCTGGGGAAGAGGTGCCGGGGGGTCCTCCGGCTCCTCGGGGTCAGGCTCATCAGGCGGTGGCGGTTGATTAATTGGAGGTGTCTCTGGATTATGAAGCGTGGCCATGGCGGGGGAAAACAGGAGCAAGGGAAGCAGGCATGCCAGTGCTAAATAGAAAAATTGCGTGTGGTGGCGGAGTGGCTTCATAGTGTTATTGAGCTGTGAGACGGTGGAGCGAGGAGGTGGCCGGGACGCGGAGACGGATCTCAGGACCGAACTCGAGTTCGCGAAGGAGATTGAGCACAGCGGGGGTGGGACCGAGGTCCCCGAGGGTGGCAATGGCGGCGATGCGAAGGGGGAAGGATTGGTCGTCGGAGGCGGCGATGGTCAGGGCAGGATCGCGGGCTTCGGTGATGCTGAGGCGTCCGCACACTTGAAAGGCGGTGGCACGGCTGTGGGGGTGGGTTGATTCATTGAAGGCCAAGCGCAGTGCCGCAGCGGCTAGCTCGGACTGGTCTTCGCTGCTCAGAGTCCCACGGCGTGCGGCTGAGAGGAAATGCAGCATGGCGGTGGCAGCGAGGGAATCATCCTCGCCACGAATGGCAGTACGGTGGGATGCCCACTGTGCGGAATTTCCGTCGTCCGCCGCAGATGGGCTGTGGTCAATGATCTGCGCTGCGAGATGTTGCAGTGCGTAGTCGCGGAGGGTGATATCGCGGGCAGGGTCTGCGGCAAGTTCTTGAAGCAGCTCCTGCAGGGACTCGCGAAAGTCTTCCTGCTGGCGGAGCACGTTGAGGACATCGTTGCGGAGCGCAAGTAGTTGAGACCTTGTGAGAGATGTGGGTTCGCGAGGGTCGGCTACAAAGGCAGCAAGCGATTCGGAGACGTGGAGTGGGATCCGGTCTGGAAGGGAATGAATATAAGCTAGTCTCTCAGCAAAGGGCACGTCACCCTCCAGATCGAGCGCGGCATTCAGGGGGAGCGGGGATTCCGCATCCTCAGCACCGGTGGATTCCAGAATCCGATGTATGGTGGGTGCGGTGGTGATCACGGGTGACTCAGGGTTCGCGGGCGGCGTGGTCCATACCTGCGCAACCTCCTCCGGCTGTGTCGGAGTTTCCCAGAGTAGACCTGCCACTATCGCTGCGCCGAGCGCGATGAGGGCAGCCGCGAGTAGGCGCAAGCGGTGTGGTTTCATGGAAGTGGGATCGGGCTGGGACATAAGAAATCAGAAATTCAGGGAGAGATTGATGATTTATGATTCTTGATTTTGGATTTTTGATGAATGAGTCGGCTGAGCCATGCGTGGATGCTCCGGGAAATTGCCTTAAAATGAACCCAGGTAGGTATCGCCTTCGTGCACGTAAATGCGGTGGCAGTAGGCGCTCTGGATTGAAGCGGGCAGGAGGAATTTCACGTAGATGCGTCCGAATTCATCGAAGTCAGCAGCGGTAAATACCTTAAACGTGGTACCATCTTCAAAGGTCACTCCGTTGATGAAGATCTCCACCTCGACACGGGTATCGGGAGTGATGCGATTGAGCATGATCGGCGTGCCGATGAGTCGGCTTCCGTCGGCATAGACTGCGAGCGTGTCGATAGCGGTGTTCGCATTGCTGCTCACTTCGATACCGTGCACGGTCGCATGATGCATGATGGGGCCATCGTCATCGAGGCGGGCAATCACATGACTCGGATGCGGGACGCTGGACGCGATGTGGAGCAATGAGCCTCCGCCTGCAAGAGGTCCTTTATCCAACAACGTGAGAGCGGAGTCGGCCACGAGCTGGACATTCCGGGGAAGGAGCGGATTTTGCCACTCCAGCATCGGGAATGCTCTGGCCACTGGATCTCCATTGAAGCGGGCATGCACAACTTCGACGAGCATGGATTGCTCGAAGGTGCCGCCATTGCCATCATCCATGGAGCCCGTGACTGTGTAGAATCCGGCTTCTTCGAAGAGGTGCGGCGCGGCATCTGTCGCGGGATTCGAGAGTGAATATTCCACCGGATCGTGGCCCCCGCGGACGATAGTAATGGAGGAACCACCTGCAGTGGCTTCGCCGTCGCGGGCCGTAAGCAAGAGGCTGTCTCCCGTGCGGATGCGCAGAGCTTCTTCTTCATGGTCTGCGCCTTGCTCGAGGACATTAAATTCATCCCATGTGAGTTCAAAGGATTCCACCCGGCTGCCGCTTTCGAACGAAGCCGAGATTTGGGTCGGGGCATCGGGATCGAGCGGCACATCGAAATACCAACCAAAGGAAGGTGCAGGATTTGGAGTGACTTCCTCTGAGTCCACGTTGAGGCGGAAAAATTCTCCATAACGTGCAATGCCTTCCAAGCTGGCTGGCGAAATGAAACTGGTCGGAGTTGTGTCCAGCGAATTGATCACCGCAAGCCGTTCATTCATCCATGCAGGGATGCCATCCGCGTCGTTGTCCAATCCTCCCAGGCTTTGGACACGCAGGCCAAGCACTGCCAGTGACCGATGGCTCAGCGTGTTGTCGAAGTGCAGACGCACGGTGTGGGTGCCGGGTTCCAGCCACGGGGTGGCAGCATGAATGAGCGCGGAGTCGGTTCCCGGCAGGTGCACGCGGTAGCGCTCCAGTAATTGCCCGTCGAGGTGCAGCGCCACGGGGAAGTGTGTGCGGTTGGTGGCGTTGTGACCGGCTGCGAGTTCAAATTCCAGGCGGTAAATACCGGCCTCAGTGATTTCAATCTGGTAATCCACAGAAGCCTTGACGGTTTGTGAAATAAGGCGGGAGCCATTCTGTGCCCATGACCCGAAAGCGGCAACGCCCTGCGAGCCTTGCAGGTTGGCGGCCGTGCCGGTGACCCAGATATCATGAAGCTCTGGATTCGTATGATAAACGTAGGTTTCCTCCCAATCAAAGATACCGTCACCATCAGTGTCGGGGCCGCCGGAGCCGCCGGCGAGCGGTTCATGGTTGAGGTCCTCAAAAACAACATCGGAGAACGCGCCCGTGGCGAACTGGCCGCCATGGTTACTGGCCACAGCAAGACCGAGATAAACAGTATCCGGCATCACGATTTCTGATTCTCCCACGACAAACCAGTGCTGACCGTCCAATGAAGCGGTGTAGGTCCAAAGATTGCCGCGGCGTTCGATTCCGAGCCACCCGGTGTCGCGCACGCCGGGTGTGGTTGTGGCGCTGAAGGCGGCACCCACTCGACTGACCGACAAAATTTGCGCATCCTGCGTGCCAGTGATTGAGTAAGAAACACCTCTGCCAGCTCCCGTCATGTCTTCAGTAACTGCGAGTCCGGCCTTTGAAAACAATGAGGTGGCCTGCGCCATGTGCACGCGGGCAGAGAGGCGGAAATCCCCGTCAACCTGACGGTGGACCAGATAGTAATTCTTTAAGATTTCCCCGGACGAACCTGACAGAACAAATACGTCGTCCTCCTCATGATAAGCGCTATGACCTCTGGCATTGACTGTGGAAGCAACCCATGGAGCAGGCAGCGCAGCATCCGCAGCAGTTGCGATTTCAACAGTTTGTAGCTCACTCAGATTGCCTTTGGTGTCCCTAGCCTGCACGGTGTAGGTGTAGGATTGGCCTGGCTCGGGCGCTGTATCTGTCCACTCCAACTGAGCTTGGTTTCGGAATAATGTGCCGTTGCGAAAGAGGCGATATTGATTCACTGGATGTTTACCCAGCGAAGGCTCCCATTTCAGATAAACGGTTTCGGAGGTGGCATAGGCAATCAAACCTCGTGGCGTTGATGGCCCCACAACTCCGGCATCTGGAGCATGGGGGTTCGTCCCGAGAAGAAATTCCAGACGGTTGGAAAGGCCATCGTCGTCGGCGTCATCAATGGGATCCACGCCCGTCTCGTTGAAATGCAGCATTTCCCATGCATCATGGATGCCATTGCCGGTGGAGTCGGTCCACGCAAACGGATCAAAGCCGAGGCGAACGTGGTCCCATGCAGAGACGCCGGTTTCATTAAAATCGGTCTTGAGCAGGTCGGATTCCGGGTCATTGCTGTGGACAAGGCGGTAGAAAGCTTGCTTACCCCGGGATGGGAAAGTTTTGGCAAGTCGCGCATCCTCTCCGACTGCGAAATAAGGAACAAATTTCCACTTGGCGAGATCGGTGCTCTTCTGGATGAAGTAGATCTGCCCCTCTTCGCCGTGCCATTCAAGAGAGTGGCCCTCTTCGGCGTCGGCAGAAAGAGTGAGGCGGGAAGAGCCGCCAAAGCCAATTGCCGAAAGCGTATAGATCAGAAGTCCAAGGCTGGCCAGAGTGCAGACCGCAATTGGAACGCTCCTGGAACTGAAGGCCGAAGAGGGTAAGTGGATGGGACGTAAGAGTTTCATGATAGAGTGCTCAGGTTGGCTGGTGGAGTCAGGGCGATATTTAATCTCGGGCAATGATCAAGCGAGGGCGGAAGCAACTTTGACCCCAGCGGCAGTGACGGGACTTTGTCTCCGACCGGCGGAACAGGCACTTACAGCCGGGAACGTGGAAACTAAAAATCATCGGGGCGCTTTTACAGACAAATGCTATATAGGGTCAATAATTATTGCTCCTAGGATGACATATTTAGCAATAATGGGTTGCCAAACTGTTACACTATCTAAACGACGAGAATTGAGAAAGAACCCGCCGTTAATAAGAGATCAGCGACGCAAGATATCAATATGAATCACACAGGTGTTGTAGCTCTTGGAAACCTTCGGTCCAAGCCTTTCAGTGTGACAATGTCGTCACGGAGGCGGGCAAGGGTCGGCTGTGCATTAGACACGCCGGGCTGCCATTCAGCCCGTGCAATCGGCAACCAGCTTGAGGCACCCTTGCATCCGGCGGGCTGCAAGTTTCTGCACGCGAATGAGATCGGCGGAGGGGAAGTGCAGGTATTCTTCGGGTTCGAGACCGGAATAAATGACGGTGATTTTTCCGCCCAAGGGCAGGGTGCCGGTGATGTTCAGACCGCCAGGTGTGGAGATTCATCCGTTTCCGGTTTTTGCTTCGAGGCGCAGGTCGATGCCCATGCCGAAATTGATGGGGAGAGCGGCCATTTCTGTAAGGGCAGCAAGGATACCCAGACCGCCCGTAACGGTTATGCCGATTCGTCCCGCCGCAATCCGCTCTTTTCACTCACCCATCAAGAGCAGAGAGGCCGAGTGTCCTGCGCGAGACCAATGGCTTCGGGCTCGCCCGCATCGAGGTGGCTACTTCTTCAATGACGAGGCTTGCGATGCCATGAGTGCTTCCACGAAGCCGGTGTGGTAGGTCCCGGCCCTGAAGTTGGAGTCCTTCATGATGAGCTTGTGGAAGGGAATGGTCGTCTTGACGCCGGTGATCATGTATTCGCCGAGCGCCCGGTTCATGCGGTCAATCGCACTTGCGCGGGTGGAGGCGATGGTGATGAGCTTTGAGATGAGGGAGTCGTAATTCGGTGGTATGGTGTAGCCCGCGTAGGCATGGGAATCGATGCGCACACCCCGTCCGCCCGGCGCATAATAAAGCTCGAGATTGCCAGGACTGGGCTGGAAATTATTAAAAGGATCCTCGGCATTGATGCGGCACTGGATGGCGTGCTGATAGGGCTTGGCATCAATGAACCTCGGGGAAAGCGGAAGCCCGGAGGCCACGCGGATCTGCTCTTTCACAAGGTCGAGACCGTAGGCTTCCTCGGTGACGGTGTGCTCGACCTGGATGCGGGTGTTCATTTCCATGAAGTAGAAATTCCCATCCTTATCCATGAGGTATTCCATC
>JBGTCP010000446.1:0-1528 GCA_041748815.1 Chthoniobacterales bacterium | reverse complement strand
ATCGTCACCGGCTCGAATTTCAGGCCGGCTTCAAACACCCTCACGCCACCGGCCCGCACGATATCGCCCATCGGCGGAAACACGGAGCGATCCGAACCCGTTACCTGATCACCACGTTTCGCAAGCGCTATTGCCAGGGCTCCCATGCCTCTGCCACATACTCCGATAAAATGAATCCGACGCGAATTCGATTGCTTCATATAAAAAGGGTGCCCTGCTCTCGTAAGGCACCCTTGGAATTTTATTTCAGATTTATTGAGTTGCTAACAACCCATGAATCTAATTTGTTGAGCTCTGATTAATCGTTAACGAAGTCGCCTGGGTTTTCACCTGGAGGCACTGTAGACGAGATGATGTGTTTTTGCATAAGACCGCAGAGTCTGGAAACGATTCTCTTTATGCAAGTAAATATTGCAGAAAAAAAGGCTCTCCAAAATCTGGAGAGCCTTTGTTGATTCACAGCGCAACAGTCTTTTTAAACTGTGCGTCAGAAGTTAATTGATTATTGGGCTATTGGATCCGGAGGAACCGTTGATACGATAATTTGTGTAATCATGAAGCCTTTTCTGTATCCCGCGGTGATCACGGAGGCAAGAAAAATTCCGCCCGTGTCAGGATGCTTTCTGAACCCGCAAGAGCGTTGCGAGTAAGGCCATTCCCAATGGGATAAGCCAAATGCCGGCAACGATTCCATAACTGTCAGTGAAAAATCCAATCAACCAGGCTGCTGCTGCGAAGCCAGGAATGCCAGCGCAAGACAGAAGAATGAACAGCGCGGTGGAGTCGACTTCCATGGTCTCCGCTGCTACGGATTGGAGCGTCGGCCAGAATGGGGCCATGGCGCATCCTGCCAGGAATAGGAGCCCGTAACACATCATGGCCCCTGAAGCAAAAGGGATCAGAATGCAGGGAACAATACCCACAGATGCTGACCAGAAGAGGCTCTGGATGAGATGCTGTTGTGGCACTAGTGTTCCCCACGACAGCCGTCCGAGAATCATTCCGCCGGAGAAAGCCGCGATTGCAAAGCCGCCGGCGCGCGGGCCGGTTTCGAATTGGAGCTGCACAAACGATGCACTCCAGAATGTGAGCCCGCCTTCCACCAATCCGGCAAGGAACATCATGAGCACAAATCCCCCAAATGCCGGATGTTTGAGAATGGCGTATTTTGCCCGGAAGACGGCAGCAGATTTCAACCTTCCCCTCCGGTCCTCATTGCGCATGCACCAGAGTGCCAACCCGCTGAGGATGCTGAGGGCTGCAAATCCCATCGCAATCGGTCGCCATGATATTTCGCGGTGCAGGAGATCTCCCGTGATCAGAGTGCTGAGAAGTACCCCGACCGACCAGAATGCGTTCACAAAATTGAGGTAGCGCCCGGAGCCTTCCGGGTGTTGATCCTGGACGACCGGGTTGACCAATGCTTCCACAATGCCCGCTCCCAGGCCCATCAAAAACGTGGAGAGCATGAGAGGGGTCAGCGACGGAGCTACGCTGAAGAGCATCATTCCGACGCCGATACTGACTG
>JBGTCP010000445.1:0-4413 GCA_041748815.1 Chthoniobacterales bacterium | reverse complement strand
TCTCGGTGTCGTTCACGATCCTTATTTTAATCGCCAGTGGGATCACTTCTGCAGCCATCAACATGCCCCGGCCCGGCCCGAGCCTTCGGGCTTCCACTGCGGCGTGCAAAAGGGCAGCGTCTGTTATTTGGCTCACCCGGTTTTCTCTGCCTATTCCACCCATGGGCAGGTTGCGCTGCGCCAATTCCTTGGCGAGGTTTTGGATCGGCTGCTACAAGGCACGAAACAGGTTGAACTGGAGAATTTCCCCACCACAGGGCGCGTCTCGCTCACCCGGCAAGCTTCCGAGCGCCGTTACATTCTCCATTTGCTGAATCCGACCACCATCAATCGCGGAGGTGCCACACGGCTTCATGGCGGAAATCTCGCCGGGACCCAACAGTCTTACGAGGTCATCGAGGATATCCGTCCCGCATTCGATATCGGCATCCGGCTCCGGCTCGTCGAGGAGATTCAATCCGTCTCCTTGGAACCCGACGGCCGGGCAGTCGATTTCATCACCGGTTCCGACGGACTCACTTTGTGTTTGGAGCGTCTGGATCTGCACCAGATGGTGGTTTTTCACTACTGAATATCTCTCATATCCGCGTTTCCTATTGACAAAAGTGCATTCAGGATCTAATTCATTTTAGAGGCCTATTTGATGGGCGCTCATCATTCCCTCCCCCTCATGAAAAATGCATCCCAAGGCATGACCAAGTTTGCTCCTTCGCTCACACGAAGACTGAAACTATGTCGAAAAACTGCCGGTCTGGATGGATTTGGTTTTGCTTGAGGCGGCGGAACGCAACACAACCCGTGATCCAGTATCACACCCCCCCAAAAAAAAGGAGTCCCCCATGAAAGTATTGATGTTGAAAGGTTTAATTGCGATGACGTTTGCACTTTGCGCGGTGTGTCCACGGTCATCCGTGCTCGCACAATCCAGCGAAAGCGTCTTCAATGTTGTGAACAGTCAGGTTCATGTCGATGGGAACTCTGGAAACGACCAAAATAACGGATTCTCAACCACTTCGAAAGTGCGCACCCTTGCAAAGGCCATGCAGATTGCCAGTGCGGAAAACATCGCCAATCGGAGCGTCAAGGTTAACATTTATCCCGGAACGTATCGGGAGCAGTTGCGCTTGATCGGCGGCTTTGCAGGCCAGACGGACAAAGCGATCATTGTAGAGGCGGTCCAGACAGGGACCGCCATTATTACAGGATCCGACAACTGGACCGGCGGCTGGACACACAGTGCTGGTGGCGTATTTCATCGCTCATGGACAAAAACGTGGGGCTCGACTCCGGGACAGCCTTGGGGGCATTTTGGAACAAGAATTGTCGGCACAGTAGCTGAGCGCAGAGAATTGGTAATCATCAACGGAGATACACCATTAAGACAAGTGCTCACGCAAGCGGAGCTTGTGCCGGGGACCTTTTGTGTCGTTCTAGGCGAGCAACGCTTATATGTCTATCCGCCCGCCGGAGTGAATCTGAATACCAACCCTGTTGAGGTTGCGGTGCGTCCAGATGAAGTGTGGTATAAGAATAATTCGCCGATCAACTACAAGGACGGTTTTGTGCGGTTTGTTGTGCTCAACAACCTCAAACTTAAGGGATTGATCTTTCAGAATGCAGCGGAGGGAATCGGCGGCAACACGGTCAACTTCTTCAGCTGCAACAATGTGCTGGTGGAGGATTGCACCATCAGAAGAAGCAGTTGGGGTGGAATCGGGGTGCATGGCTCGAGCAACGTCACCATTCATTCATTAACTGCAGATTCGAAGACAACAAAGCGTGGGGATTGTGGTTTGATGTCAATGTTGGGACCACACTGGTCTCTCACTGCACCATTACGGGAGGGTCTGGAGGCACCATTGACGGAGATGGTCACGCGGCGCTCTATACCGAGATTTCGCACGGACCATTCACGATTGATAACTGCCTAATCGCGAATAACGCTCAATTCGGCATTCAGATCGGCAATACCGACACTATTTCGGTGACCAACAGCGTAATCGAAAATAACAGCAGAGCACAGATCGCCCTGGAAGACCGAGAGCGGGGGTCCTATCCAAGGACCGGGAATGTCTCGATCACCAACAATACGATTGCAAGCAGCGTCCCCGGTTCGAGGCTGATCTCTCATCGGTGGATTAGCAGGCCTGATTATATCGCACTTTTAACCAGCCCCACTGTCGTTATCGACCATAACGTATACGATCTTGAAAACGGATTATTGGGATTTGAATCGTTTACCGCAAACCAGAATCTTTACTGGGCGTCGTTTGCTGACTGGCAAGCGGATACCGGCCAGGACGCCAACTCCACCTTCGGCCAGCTTAATAACGGTCTGCTCCGTGAATGGTGGACCGGAATTCCCGGCTCCTCGGTTGCGAGCCTCACTTCGCATCCAAATTATCCTGAGAACCCCACAGGGTATGACATGATCACCAGTTTCGAAGCACCTACGAACTGGGCCAATCAGTATGGAACCCGCGTCCGCGGCTACATCCATCCGCCGGTCACAGGAAATTACACATTTTGGATCGCCAGTGATGACAATGGTGAGCTGTGGCTGAGCAACAGCGCCCTTCCTAATGGAGCAAGCCTGATTGCATCCGTCCCATCGTATACCAGCAGCAGGCAGTGGGATAGATTCCCCGGGCAACGATCCGCCACGATTCATTTGCAGGCCGGGCAGCGCTACTATATCGAAGCGCTGCAAAAGGATAACTGGGGCGGGGACAACCTCGCTGTGGCCTGGGAGGGGCCGGGCATTTCACGCCAGGTGATTCCCGGAACTCACCTCTCTCCCTGGGTGTTTGCCGAGGGTCCAGAGGCGGCGCTTCTCATGAATTTTGACGACGCCATCGGTGCGACAAACCTTATTGACTCTGCTGGAAATTTCACCGGAGCCCGCTCTCTGGTGAGTGGCGCAAGTCCGTTCACCGGGGTATCGGGGCCGGGCGGCATGGGCCGCGCCGCCACGATCAAGACCGCCTCTCAGCGACCCCAACTCGTGGGCCTGACATCAGTGGAAACCGATCTCTTCAACACCCGGGACTTTACCGTTGAGACCGTGGTGAGATTCGACAGCAACGCCACCGGAGATGTTTTTCAGATCAGGGAATTTTCCGGTCCGCAATCGATGATGCGATTTTGGGTTCGTGACCGGACCGATACCATCGGCCAACAGCACGAGTTTGGTTTCTCCTTTAGAGACTCCAGCGGCACTGTTAGAAATTACAGCCGATGGATCCGCAACGCCCTGACACCGGGGACATGGCACCATTTAGCGATGACCTATGACTCCAACACTGCGGCGAACAACGATAGCATTCTCAGAATCTACCTGACACCCATCGGAAGTGCGCAGACCAGTTTGCTTCACGCATTCACAAATGTTGCCGACATCCGGGCATTGGGTAACCAAAACACCAACCTGTATCTGGGGGGATCGGCAACCACGACCCAGTTTCTGAACAGTGACATGGCGATGTTTGGATATTGGAACGCGGTAATCGCAGCTGATGACTTCTGACCTACTGGTAAACGATATGAATAAAGCAGCATACTTCCAGCCGGACTGGATTGAGATCAATAAGCAGGAACTTACCACGGACTTGTGCATATACGGAGCGACCTCAGCTGGGGTGATCGCTGCAAAAACGGCCGTCTCTCGCGGATTGTCCGTGGTCCTGCTTCAACCTGGCAAATGGGTTGGAGGCATGACGACCGGGGGGTTGGGGGAAACTGACTCGGGAAAGCGGGCTGTGATCGGCGGTGCTGCCCGGCAGTTTTATCGCGACCTTGGAGAGCTCTATGGCATGGAGGAGGAATGGAAATTCGAGCCTGGGGCAGCGCAAACCGTCTATGACCGCTATCTGACTGAAGCTGGAATATCTGTGCATTTTTGTCAGTTCTTGGATGAGGCCGTGGTAGAGAACGGTCGGATCACGAGCGTCCGGATGCTCGGCGGACTGACGGTGAAGGCGGCGTATTTCATGGATGCGACCTACGAGGGAGATTTGCTGGCGAAGGCAGATGTCTCGTTTCATGTGGGACGCGAATCAAACCACGTTTACGACGAAACCATCAATGGGGTCCAACTCCGGGACAAACATCAATTCACTGCTCCCGTGGATCCTTATGTCGAAGAAGGCAACCCCCGCAGCGGCACACTCCCCGGCGTCCGCTTGGAGCATCCGGCAATCCAAGGCAGCGGGAATGGCATGATCCAGGCCTACAACTTCAGGATGTGCATGACCGATGATCCCGAACTGCGCATTGCCTGGGAAAAGCCCGAAGGATACGATCCGCTGGAATACGAGTTGGGCCGCCGCTGGTTCCGGCATGCGCCGGAGGGATTTAATGCGCTCCTTCTTGCCCATCAGGACGGGGCCGTGACCCCGCCCACGAAATTTGACA
>JBGTCP010000444.1:0-5650 GCA_041748815.1 Chthoniobacterales bacterium | reverse complement strand
GGTAAGCAGCAGATAATTTCCTTCAAAAGGATCCTGTGGGTCATCAACGGGGCCACTGAAGTTGGACAGCATATAGAGTGCTGCGTATGTTGTATTGGCGATACGAATGGATTGTGGTATGTCCCATCCCGTTGGCAGAGTAATGGTGGGAAATCTGCCGTCAAACTCGCTGTAGTATCCGACACCGTAAGTATTGGTCCCTGTGGCAGAGCTGCCGTCTGGGTTCGTGGCCGAGTAGGCACTAAATTGGTTCCCGAAGTCCGGTGCGGTCACATTGGTTGTGTTCGAGTAGGCGAACCCATCCCAGAACTCAAAACCGAAGTTTGCTGTAAAGGTGTTCTGAAAAGTAGCTCCGCCGGAAGTAAATGATCCATCAATGCTGTTTCTTTGCTCCAAACCACCGGGGGGGCGGCCATTGTAATAGACACCGCCGCCGATGTAGGGCTGCGCCGGGGGAACGTTTAGGCTGACATCCTGAAAATCGATGGTCGTGGACGCGTGGGCGTAGGGTAGAGAAACGATCGCAGCCAGCGCAATGGCGCTGATGCGGGGAGTGAGTTTAATCATTGTTTTGAGTTCTTTTCGTGATGCTTGCACGGGGTGTGTCATAGGACAGCCTTTTCCCCGTGACGAAAAAAGGACTCCCCCCACACGGACAGTGACGCGCTGCCGTTGCCCATTTCAGGACGGTGTGGTTTTCTCCGCCGGTTCGAACCCGGACTTTAACCTTTGCGCGACAGTGAGGGAATTTCACCCTGCTTTCCTACGCCGACGGATTAGTGCAGTTATTAAGATTGCTTATATTGGATCCGTCAAGACTTCTTCAAAGTTTTTTTTAAATTTCTCCGCTTGCATTTTTGTGCGGTTCGCAGAGTATCTCGTTTCCTCACACGGCTCAGTAGCTCAGTTGGTAGAGCAGAGGACTGAAAATCCTCGTGTCGGCGGTTCGATTCCGTCCTGAGCCATTTTCCCGGGCTACGCGCTTAGAAGTCCTGATAGTGGCGGTTTTTTGCACGGACTCTGTTCCAGAATTTAAATAAAGCATGATTGCCTCCGCCGATCAGGTATCTTCTGCAGCATGAAATTGTTTGCCGCCCTTACGACGTCCGCATTTTTGATGTCAGCCCATGTCGGATCCGCCCTGAATCTCACTCTTCCCACGCCCAATGATGCGATATTCAAGGGTGGGGGCGATGCTTATTACATGTATGTGGATCGCAATGTTGGCGGGGTGGCTACGACTCCGTGGGAAGGCGGCACATATGGAAATGTGCGTACTCCGATAGTCACTGGAGGCACGACTGTTTATAGCCGGTTTCATGGCGGGATCGATATCAAGCCGATGCAACGCGATCCCGGCGGGGTGCCATTGGACCACGTCATGTCGATCGATGATGGCAAGGTGGTGCATGTGAATGATTCTGCCGGTGCTTCAAATTACGGGCGCTATATTGTGATCGAGCACAATTGGGACGGCAGTCCATTTTATTCCCTGTATGCGCATCTGCGCACCACCGAAGTCACACCTGGTCAGCCGATCTCACGGGGTGAACGCATCGGAATGCTCGGCTGGACTGGGCGCGGCATTAATCTCACACGCGCTCATCTTCATCTGGAGATCAACATGCTGATGAGTTCTCAATACCAGTCGTGGCATGATGCCAATTTCGGAACTTCAAAAAATTTCCATGGCATCTACAACGGGATGAATTTTTATGGCTTGAATCCATCGGAAATTTTAATCCGTGCGCGTTCAGAGCCGGATTTCACGATCACTAAATTCATTCGTGAGCGGCAGGCGATTTTCAAAGTGCGCATCGCAAATACGCCTGCGTTTGAGCTGGTGCGGAGGTATCCGATGCTCGCTCAACCGGATGTGACGCCCAATCCGGTTTCATGGATCATCGGGTTTGATGAAGCTGGTGTGCCTGTAAGCGCGGAGCCATCCGGTGAGGCGACGCCGAGTCCGAAGCTGGTATCGATCCGCAACTCAGATGTGCCCTATCAATACGTCACGCGTGGTCTTGTGCAAGGTGGCCAGGGAACCGCAAGGTTGAGCGCACGGGGAGCAAGGTTTATCCAATTGCTTGCGCCGTGATGGCGGCTCAGCTACCGGAAAATACGTGGTAGTATAGCGGCAACTCAAAAGATGGTGTCTCACCCACTTTTCTTTCACTTTCGAGCTGAGGATGCTGCGCGAATTCCTCGAGAACCAATGTTCTTGCCTGCCCGGACTTAAGCCCTGCGTAATCCGCAGGCACTTTGCGATCCAGCAGTGCCCATTCTGCTACGAGGATGTTCTTGCCCTTGAGCGCCGGATCCTCCGTGCTGGTTACCTGGTATTCGTTCACAACTAACGCGCGTCGGTAGGGGTCGATGGATTCCGGGCTGGGTGGTGCGGCGGGCTCCATGAGTTTTGCTTCGACGGCGAAGCGGTTCGGTTGTGTGCGGCTGCGAATGCGCTCCTCTGCGAGCTTGTGGCGGGCGATGGTTTCATCTTCGCTGGTAAAACGGCTACTGATAGCGATGCCATCGAGGTAGCCATGCCAGAACCGGTCGTTCTTCAGTTCATTGCCGAAGATGAGCTCGTAGTCTTCCCAGTTTGTCAGATCACCGGCTTCGAAGGTGAATGAGTTTGTGCGCTTTCCATTCATGAATGCGACAAGGCGTCCGGGCCGATATGTCACCAGCACATGCACCGGTTTCCCCGGCTCGATGGTGCCCAATATAAAATCCTGCCCGTTGTCATTGGTATCGGATGTGCGAAGACGGAAGACCAAATGGTCCTGCTCCTGGCCGAGAAGAAAGTTCCGTTTGGTGGTGCTTTGGGAATGGGAAACGATCCGTGCCGGACCGGATTGGTTCACCGCATGTGTCTCGACAATTGCCTCAAACGTGAGTGCGTTGCTCTCACGGACAGCCCCGGCAATGCCCGTTGCAATTTCGTTTGGAACCCTTGCCGCGCCATTTAAGAGATGCAGTTGCCCATCAGGGCCAAAACGGGCGTTCTTTTCGAGTGTGAGCTCAACCCGCTGGTCGACGCCGTCATCGTTGGTGAAATGATTATTTTCCGCGTTACTTTCCCATAAAAAAACCAGCCCATCCTCCGTCCCCGGCCAGCGGTCTCCGAGTTCCGGTTCCCCATCGGAGAACCATACGCTCACGCGGGAGCGGAGTTTTCCAAAAAAGCCTTTCCTCTCCGGCTCCTGCGCTGCCTGCCGCACGGCCACAATCCCGGAATCGGCAACAGCGCCATCTTTGATCCACACATCCGGAAAATACGCAGGAGCATCCATGTCGGTGATCTGATGCCAGGCCGCAATTCCTGAGAATTCGGCATCAAATTTGCCAAGGTGGATGTCCACCGGATGGGTGTGATCGCCGTCCTCGTCGTAGGGGCCGGTCATCACAAAAAACTGCACGTGATTGGTCCAGCGGGGGTGGTAAACTTTCTGCCCACCGATGCCCGGAGCTTGCGAGAGGTCCATTCGCACATCCTCATCGTTGCCTGGCCTGTGCAGGAAAAGGATTTTGTGGCTTCCATCGAAGGTCCAGTACATGTGGCTGTTATCCGGTGCCATGCCGGGCCAGCAGCCGTCGCGGTGTTTGATTAGATCTCCTTCATCCAGCAGTGCGATGCCGGAGTTCGGCCATGGGAAGACGGAAGCCGCACGGGTGCCATCGCGGGAGAGTTGAAAGGAGCCAGGCGTCAGCACTTCCACCGGCGTCACATTCCAAATCTCTTCCCGTTCCTCTGGAGAATGGAATGGGAACCGGACGATGGGACTCACAGTTTGTCCGCTGGCTGCCTGCGCATACACGTAAACAACACCCGTAGCAGGATCGGTCCAGAAAGATGCCGCCGCGCCTGCTCCCAGCAGGCGACGGTTGGTTCCATCCCAATCCACCGCATAGATCACACCTTCGACACGGTCGGAATAGATGATCTGTTTTCCATCGGGCGAGATGAGCGGGCGGTGGTAGCTGCCGGGGATGCTGAGGATGGCTTTCGCAGTGCCATCTATCGAATCGATACCCCACAACTGATGTTTGTCCCCTCTGGCATAAGTATCCACGCGTCCTTCCTGGGTGATCCACACGACCTTGGTGTGCTGGCCGGTGAATGCCTTCAGGGTTTCACCCTGTGAGGCGTTGAGCGGAGATGTCGTGGACAGGCCTCCTACGATGAGCAGGCCAAGAGCTAAGAGAATAATTTTATGCACTGAGAAGATCTTTTCCTGAAACTCCACTTAATTCGAAGAGTCGCAGGATGGTATCTTCAATGAGGTTGTTCGGGCAGGATGCGCCGGCGGTGACTCCGATGGTGAGCGGAGCGTTGGGCAGCCAATTTTCCGTGGCGACCTCATGCTGTAAGTGAAGGTTAAAATGAATAATGCGCTCCTTGGATTCCATGCGGGAGGCTTTGCGGATAAAATAAGTGGGCAGCCTTTCCTCGCCCATTTCGGCAAGGTGTGAGGTATTCGAGCTGTTGTATCCGCCGACAACAATGAGCAAGTTCATGGGAAGATCCAACATGTCGCGGAGCGCATCCTGGCGTTCCTGAGTGGCACCGCAGATCGTGTCAAAGAAACGGTAGTTTTGTTGTTCCCCCGGTTGCCCGCCGTCGCGCAGCATGATTGCGTTCTGAATACGGCGCTGAACCTCTTCGGTTTCGCCACGCATCATGGTGGTCTGGTTCGCAACGCCTACGGTGCGCAGGTGCACATCTGGATCAAACCCCTGCGAATAAGCACCTTCGAATCGGGCCAGCAGTTCATTTCTGTCGCCGCCGTTCACGATGTAATCGCATACGACATCGGTTTCCGTAAGGTTCAGCACCACCAGATAATGGCCGGTCCCGTCTCCGATCGCATGCGAGCTGGTGGCCTTGGTCTCCTCGTGATTGGCTTTTCCGTGGATGATGGAGGTCACAGAATCGCGGGCATTTTGTCGCACGCGTTTCCAAACGCTCATGACATCGCCGCAAGTGGTGTCCACGATCTGACATCCGATATCGCGAATGCGTTTCACTGTTTCCACTTCCGCTCCAAACGCCGGCACGATCACCACGTCGTCCGGGGTTAGATCCTCGACAAGCGCTTCCTGGCTCTTCCCGATGAGATTCTTAATTCCCATTTCGCGGATCTGATCATTCACCTCCGGGTTGTGAATAATTTCACCAAGAATAAAGATGCGGGCATCTGGAAATACTTTGCGTGCGGCGTAGGCCAGATCGATCGCGCGTTCCACCCCGTAACAAAATCCGAATTGTTGCGCGAGTTTAATGGTGACGCCATCGACGCTGATGCTCCCGCCCTGTGCACGGAGGCGTTCCACAATGGTGCTGCGGTAATGGTTTTCCACTTGCGACTGTACGATTTGCATCACCTCCGGAGTGCGGAGGTTGACTTTTTTAGCAGGCTTGGTGGCAGTGGTCACTGATGATTACGAATTTTGCGGCAACTCCTAACGTAGATGGCTGAGGTGTGAATTCAAGGCGTTTTGCGGCCCAGGGCAATCGCATTAAAAATTCAGCAAAGAGAGCAGATAGTTGTGATCCCATGATGCGTTCTTTTGCTTGCCTTTGATTCCCCGTTTTTTGGTGGAATCACGCTTGAGGACATTTAGCACAATGTGCCGCAGGATCGCC
>JBGTCP010000443.1:0-1720 GCA_041748815.1 Chthoniobacterales bacterium | reverse complement strand
TGCTCATGCACGGCCAATGCGGGACGCTGTGCGGAGTTGGGCGAGAGTGGATTTCCGCCGAGCGCGAACTCCATTAAATTGAGGATGCCATCGCCATCGGGATCGGCTAACAAAGCCGCATCAGAGTGAGTTGATCCGCCCGCCAGATGTGAAAAACGAGCGCCCGCCCAACGATCATAATTGGACGCAGGAATTGCGACTGCGGCAGGCTGTTCGAGTGCCGCAAACCACGCCGCAGCCATCGCCGCATAGCCTGTGTCATTGGGATGCAGGGCGTCACCACCGTCGGCGCTGTCGTAGTGCGGGTTGGTCTCGCGGTTGTAGCCACCGGCTTCCAGTGCGGCAAACATATCGACCAGGCGAACGGCTTTCCCACGGGATTGCCAATGAGCAAGTTCACGGGTGCGGATCAAATCATTGAAGGCAAGAAGCTTGGGGTAATTAGGATTGTTCGGGTTATTCCACATGATGGTGGAAATGTAAACTTCGGCATCGGGCTGCATCGAGAAAATGGTTTCTAAAAGTGCACGATGATCATCTGCAAGCTGGCCAATGTTTTCCAATGTAAGATTTCCCTGCCCGACATCGTTCACACCCACATGAAGGAGAACTATATCGGGATTGAAGGTTTGGGCCGTGTAGTTATTCAAAAGGACATCATTGAGGTTGCCGCTGGATCCCGGAGTGCCGCCATAATTACGCGCAGTGGTGAAGCCGGAATGACCCTGATGGCTGCCATCGTAACGCGCTGCCACCATGGCGGCGTGGGATGGATCGAATGAGGCTCCGGCTGCCGGATCAGTCAACATTCCCACGAACTCGAAATTGCCGGTGAACTTTGGCTCAGCCTGGAGAAGATCCTGCAGGCGTCCGCGGTAGCCGTTTGGGAAGGACTGGTTGCCCGGCATGCCGCTATTAAAATAGAGCCCGTAAGTGATCGAATCGCCTAATGCCATGATGCGGATGGGGCGTTCCTCCTGCGCGGTAAATTCGCCGAGCACCAACCATCCGGCGATGCTCAGATTTTCGTGAGTATTGAAAGCCTGGGGCGTCACGGCAAGCTGGTGGTTGCCATCGTCGAGGTCAGTGGCGAGCATGGCAAACGAGGTGAA
This sequence comes from Chthoniobacterales bacterium, assembly GCA_041748815.1. Classification (GTDB taxonomy): domain Bacteria; phylum Verrucomicrobiota; class Verrucomicrobiia; order Chthoniobacterales; family CAKUMP01; genus JBGTCP01. Next base: position 608 of record JBGTCP010000443.1, on the reverse strand, counting down.
ATTTGCCAGCGTCTCATGCCAGAATGGGAACACGGCAGTTGCCCCGCCGGAGTCCAAGTTCCAAGTGATCTGTCCACCGGTCGTGGAGCGACGGTAGTAAACGCCCAACTCGCGTCCGCGAAAAGCCACTTCGATATTCGAAGCGGTGGAAGCGGATGTGGTGCTCAGAAAATTGTCCGTGCGCCCGCCAGCACCGATGCCCATAGCCTGAACCGCCCAACCCGCACCATGCGTCACGGACGGATGAGTGTGGTCAATGAGCCTTGCGGAAGTCATGTCGTATCCGCTCAATAATTCCGGCATGGGATGTTGCTCCAACGCGGTCGGAGGATCGATGCCCAGCAATGTGGCCAGGGCATCCTGAATAGTGTCGCCATAGACTTGGTGGCCCAGATTGCTTGGATGGACGTGATCCGGCAGATAATGATTGGCTGCCGGATCGAAGGCTCCGGGCTGGCCGAATTCAATGCGGTAAGGAAACCCTGTCTGGTGCTTGTGCGCGACCAGGGCCGCGGCCACATCAATGCTGAAGATACCGTAGTGCTCGGCAATCTGCTCATGTACCAGCGTGCGCGAAGGCAATTGACCTTGCTCGTAGAAATTCACCG
>JBGTCP010000442.1:0-2140 GCA_041748815.1 Chthoniobacterales bacterium | reverse complement strand
CACAGCGCGGATCCTCTACTCAGGGCACTTTGTCTGCAAAACGAAAAAGGAAGCCGAAGAGCTGCTTACGGGCTGGGAAATCGAAGGGCGTGTGGTGCGGGTCAAAGCGGATGCGGGAGGGCCGGGACGCAAGGTAGATCGGTTCAACCTCGCAGGCCTGGAACGTCGGAGAGGCTAAAGGGTTCTTTCTTGAGTGAATGCGGATTGACTGGATTTGCAGGGCGTCGTAATTTTCGGTCATGAAATGCTTTGCTGCCTGGCTGGCTATTGGATCGGCGGTGATTCTCTCGGGGTGTGCAACGGGTTCAGGTGTGGCACTTGATGCCCCGCGAGCTGCCATCAGTCCAGAGGATGTGCGGCTCTACACGGAGCCACCTGCCCGCTATGTGGTGATAGGTTTGGTGGATGCCACGAGCCGGGCCGGTGGATTTCAGCGGGCTAAAATGAGCCGTGCGGTCGAGGAGTTGAAAGTCCAGGCTGCTAAACTGGGAGCGAATGGAGTATTGATCGAATCAATAGGGGACACACGGGGCGGCATGGTGGGAGGCTTTGGAGGCAGCATGATGTATGCAGCTCATGTGCCCAGCAAATCGGCAAGCGGCAAGGCAATCTATGTGCCTCGTGATTGATGGCTGTGCGAAAGCCATAACGCTTGAAAACGCTTGGAAAATGCTAGGCCATTCTCAAGCGTTATTGAACCGTCCATGACGTTCAACGCTGTTCCAGATTAAGCGGGTGCTCTGAAGTGCTTGAAACGCTTGGGCGAAGTAGGAGAGTGAACCGCATTCGGCGCGGTGGAAATTTTTTTCACCATTCTACGAAGCAGGCCGGAAACATTCCTGGAGGATGATCGAAGCAAGGCGAGCGCGGTCTGATCTGTGGCCTTGCCGATGATGCGGGAAGCCGGGTGACAAGATTGCATGCGATTGACCCCCATATAAAAACGCTTGGAATGCTTCGCTGTGACTAGAGATGAAAATCACTTTTCTCTCTCTCCCTTTCAAATGGGTTTGGCCGGGAGGTCAAATTTACAAAAGGAATTGCCAGCAAAAACCATCCTGAAACATCACTGGATTTCGTGGTCAAAAAGAAGGCAATGTTATGACTTTTTCAGCAATCTGTTATGACTTCGCTGTGATTTACGGTGTAAGTCATTGATGCTGAGGCAGATCGGATGGGGAGGGATTCGAACCCTCGGTACCTTGCGGTACACACGCTTTCCAGGCGAGCACGATCGACCACTCTGTCACCCATCCATCTCTATGTTGCGAGCCGCGCACTGTGCGCGAGCAACTCTGATAAATCAAAACTTAATTCCAAAAATCCGCCCGACGCAAGTTTCTACTGTCGAAGCAGCATCACCCGTTTCTCAAAGCCGCACTACGTCTGGGCCGGGGAGTGGTTGCATTCCGGGTGGTGTGCCAAGGATCTCGCGGGCGATTACCGCGGCTTTTAATCCTTCGCGGCTGCGTATAAAACTCATTACCTTGATGTTGCCCGCCGAACTCGCCAGATCGCGGTCGGCGCGGCTGCGGATGTTGTATGCGCCGCTTCCGGCCTGGGATTCCACACGCGCCAACGCTTCAGTTTCTGCTTTGCTGAGTTCCGGCGCATGGACCCTTCTTTGCCATGGCGCGTCGGGCATGGGAGTTGCGAGCCGTGGCTGCGAATCGCGATGCTCAGGCAAAGCTGCCTTTTTCTGGATGACAGGAACTGGCGTTGTTTGCTGTGGGAGTGGCGGGGGTGCAGGGGCCTGAGCTCCTGCAGGCAGTCCTAACGCTTCCATGAACTGCCGCGCCCGCTCATCTTCGGAAATCGGCGCCCGGCGAGTTACGGGCTCCTGATTTGGAAATTGATCGGGCTTTTCCCATTCAAAATCAAAGTCCGGCTCAGGATCCGGCAACTCCCCACCCTGCCGGCGATTGCGTTTCTCGGCACTCTTTTGGATGATCCAGTTTACAAAACTGATCAGGCCAATGATGATGAGTAGTACGAGTTGTTCCATGGCGGACCTGCCGGTTGGCAGCGGGATTGGGATTCGTTATTTAGAATCGTTGCCGGTGTCTCCGGAAATTGAATTCCGCATAGTGGTATCGGCCTGGATGTTGCGCATGCGCATGTAATCCAGCACGCCGAGATT
>JBGTCP010000441.1:0-3591 GCA_041748815.1 Chthoniobacterales bacterium | reverse complement strand
TGGCTGTCGTTGCGTCAGCTTTCGGAGCTGCTTTGGCCTTGGCTTTGGATGTCGTGGAAGTCTTGCTGGGCATTGTGCTGTTTTCTAACGGATGTTCTGGTTTAAATCAAAGGGAGTGGATGTGTAATGGACCTCGCTCGTTTCTGCAAGGGAAATTGACAAGTATTTTGCACCCCGTTTTCAGGGCTGCCGGGTGCTTGTTTTGTAGAATCGCGCATCGCGAATTGCGCGGTTCCCCCGGAGTTTGTGAAAAATTTCACAATTTCACCTTGAGGGCAGCGGAATCCATCATTAAACCGTAGTGTTTATGAAACGCGGGCTGGGCCAGCACCTGCCGGTTTCATTCTTACCTATCTTCAGTCTATGTCTCAGCAATCCCAGGAAATTGAACTCGTAAATGTGCAGATCGACGGCGAGTGGCATTCGCTCCCGAAAGGCACGCGCGTGATCGAAGCCTGCAAGATGGTGGGCAAATTTATTCCGCACTATTGCTACCATCCCAAGCTCAGCTCGCCCGGCAATTGTCGCATGTGCATGGTCGAGATGGGCATGCCCAAAATGACCCCGGAGCGCAAGCCGGTCGTAGGCGAGGACGGACGCCCGGAACTCAACTGGATCCCGCGCCCGCAGATCTCCTGCGCACAAAATATCGCCGAAGGCATGGGCATCCGCACCGACTCGCCGATGGTGCAGGAAAGCCGCCACAGTGTGATGGAATTCCTCCTCATCAATCACCCGCTCGATTGCCCGATCTGCGACCAGGCCGGCGAATGCAGGCTGCAGGAATTCAGCGTCGGATACGGAAAAGGCGGTTCGCGCTTCCTGGAAAACAAGGTGAAAAAGCCGAAAAACGTACCACTCGGGCCGCGAATCACGCTCGACGACGAGCGGTGCATTCTTTGCTCGCGCTGCATTCGCTTCATGAAAGAAGTGGCCGACGATGATGTGCTGGGATTTGTGGATCGCGGAAGTTATTCCACATTGACCTGCCATCCCGGCAAAACGCTGGACTCAAATTATTCGCTCAACACGGTGGATATCTGCCCGGTTGGTGCTTTGACGTCCAATGACTTCCGTTTTCAAATGCGCGTGTGGTTTTTAAAAGAAACAAAAACGATCGATGTGAACTGCGGCACAGGCGCCAACATCCTCGTAGGCAGTCGCGAAAATAAAGTTTACCGCATCACCCCGCGCGTGAATGAACATGTGAACTCTCACTGGATCCCCGATTCGCACCGGCTCAATTTCCACTACATCGATAGCGAGTCCCGCCTCACCGTGCCGCGCATGCTCGTAGAGGAAGGCGTTGTGGATGCTACATGGAAGGAAGCCATCGATGCCGCCGCCTCACGTCTTTCAAAATTGGCCGGCTCACAAATCGCAGTCGTCGTCTCCGGGCGCATGACGAATGAGGAACTTTGGCTCGCTTCGAGACTCGCCAAGCACCTCAACGCAACCGAAGTCGACATGCCATCCCGCCTCGGCGAAGGCGACGGATTCCTCATCAGCGCGGATCGCAACCCGAACACGATCGGCGCGAAACTCATGAAGCTCACCGGCGAAACTCCCGGCTCCCGCCTGCCCATCATCGCTGACGGCATCCGTGATGGCAAAATCAAAGGCCTCGTTGTTCTCGGTGAAGACGTCACGGAGTTTGGTTTTAATGAAGATGATCTCGGCAAGTTGGACGCGTTTGTTTTCATAGGAATCCTCGAGAATCCCTCTGTGAAGCATGCTCACGCGGTGCTGCCATCGGCCTCGTTTGCTGAGAAGCGTGGATCAATGATCAATGTCAAAGGCCGCATTCAGCGCCTCAACCGCGCCGTTGCATCACCCGGCCAGGCCCGTGATGACTGGGAAATCCTGCGCGACCTGATCGCTGCGCTCGATCCCGCGATGAGCAAGCCATTCCTGATTGAGGATATTTTCAGTGAGATGTCGGCACATGTCGGCGCGTTCGAAGGCCTCAGCCTGAGTAAAATTGGCGACCTGGGAATTCAGTTGGCGGGGCTCAATGTCCAGGCCGAGTTGATTCCGCCCATGTTGGCAGAGGCCAAGTAAGCTCGACATCGCACCAAGCATCTTTATTTCATTTACCTGCATGGACTACTTTTTCCTCATCAGCTCGTTGCTGAAAACGCTTATCATCATCTTCGCCGTAGTGCTGCCGATGGTCGCTTACACCGTGTATGCCGAGCGCCGCGTGAGTGCGCTGATCCAAGACCGGCTTGGTCCGAACCGTGTGGGTATTCCGCTCACATTGTTTGGCGGCAAGCGCGATTTACCTTTTGCGGGGTTGGTACAACCTGTGGCCGATGCGGTGAAATTATTCCTCAAGGAGGATTACACTCCGCCGCATGTGAACAAATTTTACTTCTGGCTGGCGCCGGCTCTCACGATGGTACCCGCCCTGATGGTGATGGCGGTCATTCCATTCGGCAGCAGCATTAATCTGGACTTCATCCTGCTGCCCATCTTTGGCCAGGCGTTTGGCGACATCCCGATGGTCATTGCCAATATCGATGCAGGCATTTTGTTCATCTTCGCGATCACGTCGCTGAGCGTTTACGGGATCACGATTGCCGGATGGTCGTCGAATTCAAAATATCCATTCCTCGGTGGCATCCGCTCCAGCTCACAGATGATCTCGTATGAGCTCGGGCTCGGGCTTTCGGTGGTGCCGCTTTTCCTCGTCGCAGGCACGCTCAACCTCTCGACCATAGTCGACTATCAGGCCGTGAATGGATGGCTGGTTTTCCCTTTCACCAACTTTGAATTCACACTCGAAAAATTGCTGCTGTGGATTCCGCTCCTGATCTCATTTGTGGTCTTCACGATTTGCCTGTTCGCGGAAACGAATCGTCTACCCTTCGACCTGCCGGAAGCTGAGACCGAGCTCGTGGGCGGATACCACACCGAGTATTCGTCGATGAAATTTGCGCTCTTTTTCCTCGGTGAATACGCAGCGATGATCGCCGGTGCCTGTGTGCTGGTGACGTTATTCCTCGGAGGCTACCATTTGCCATTCATCCCGAGCGGCGAGGGCGGGCTTTTCTGGGGGCTGGTGAATATCGCCACCTTCTTCGCAAAGGTTGCGATGATCCTCTTTTTCTTCATCTGGGTGCGTTGGACATTGCCGCGCTTCCGGTATGACCAGCTCATGAAACTCGGCTGGGTTTACATTTTCGAAATTGCACTGGTCAACATCTTCATCACTGCCTTCATCCTGGCCTACCTGCCGCAATAATTCATCCGCGCGCTTGCACCGACCGTAACATTGAACGAATAACATTCCCATGGCCATCACCGTCAAACGTCCCGCACTGAGCTTCTACGAAAAGCTCTATCTTCCCGCCATCATTGGCGGATTGATCATCACGATTAAGCATTTCCTCAAAAACATCACCGGCCAGGGCGGCGAGACCATGCAGTATCCCGAAGAAAAGTGGGATTCCCAATTGCCCGACTACTACCGTGGCGCACCCACGCTCGTGAAAGACGAGCACGACCGCGAGCGCTGTGTCGCCTGCCAGCTCTGCGAATTCATCTGCCCGCCGCGAGCCATCACCATCAAACCCGGGGAGATCCCGC
>JBGTCP010000440.1:0-2979 GCA_041748815.1 Chthoniobacterales bacterium | reverse complement strand
AGCAAAATGCGCCGTCTGATGACACTATGAGGTGCAACTTTTTAGCGTTGAGCATTTGCTATGGTACTTGTACAATTCAGCTCCGAGACTGAAAATTACATGCGCAATCTTGCGGAAGGTTTTCGCTGGTCATGTGTGCGTGTTTTGGGTGTCTTGGGCATTTCCTTAAACTCATTGCCAATTTATCATGTTAGACATCCGATTACTTCGCGAATTGCCAGACGCCGTGAAAACCCGCCTGGCTGCACGCAATGCTGAGTTCGCACCCCAGGTGGATGCCGTGCTTGCGGTGGACGAGGAGCGGCGTTCCGCTGAGACCCGTCTTCAAGATCTTAACGCTGAGCGCAACCGGGTGAGCAAAGAAATCGGCGCCCTTAAATCCCAGGGACTCGATGCCGCTGAACTTCAGGCTGGCGTAAAAACCCTTGGCAACGACATCGCTGAATGCACCTGCCTCGCCGGCGAGCTGGAAGAGAAACAACGTGATCTTTTACTAAGGCTTCCCAACCTTCCTCACGAAAATGCCCCGGTCGGCACCGACGCAGCAGCAAATCCTGTTCTGCGTGAATGGGGCACCAAACCGGATTTCGAAAACCCGGAGGACCATGTCGCCATCGGCCAGAGGCTGGGACTTTTTTCGCCGGAGCTGGGAGCCAAGATCAGCGGAAGCGGATTTATGGTTTACACTGGGCGCGGCGCGCGTCTCGAGCGGGCATTGATTTCATTCCTCCTCGATCTCCACACGACACAGCATGGCTACACCGAGGTCAGCCCGCCATTTTTGATCCGCCGCGAATGCATGGTGGGCACCAGCCAGCTCCCGAAGTTTGAAGAAGACATGTATGGCATGGAGGACGGGGCGATGTTCCTCGCGCCAACAGCCGAAGTGCCTGTGACGAACCTGCGTCGCGAGGAAATCGTGGATGCGACTGAGTTACCGATCCGCTATACAGCTTACACGCCCTGCTTCCGCCGCGAGGCCGGTTCGGCCGGACGCGACACCCGCGGCCTCATTCGCATGCATCAGTTTGACAAAGTTGAGCTGGTACAAATCGTGCATCCCTCCGAGTCCTACGCCGCGCTGGAGGCATTGACAGGCCATGCTGAAAAAGTGCTCCAGCTGCTGGGGCTGCATTACCGGACGATTGAGCTATGCACCGGCGATCTCGGATTTGGATCAGCTAAAACCTATGACATCGAAGTGTGGGCGCCGGGGCAGAATGCGTATCTGGAGGTTTCAAGTTGCTCAAATTTTGAGGATTATCAAGCGCGCCGCATGAACTTGCGTTTCAAAGATCCCGAGACTCGAAAGAATGTTTTCTGCCACACGTTAAATGGCTCCGGCACCGCGTTGCCCCGGTTGTATGTGGCCCTGATCGAGTCAGGGCTTCAGCCCGATGGAAGCGTGCTCCTGCCCGAGCGGTTGGCCAGCTACATGGGCGGGGACCGGGTGCTTCAGGCTTGATTTCCGGCCGCCCGCCGGGTAGCTTCCCCCAATGATCACGGTCGCATCCTTCAGCAAACCCGAAGAGGCCTATTTGTTGAAGATGCGTCTGGGAGCCGGTGGGGTGGAGGCATTTGTTCAGGACGAATATTTAGTGCAAATGGATTGGCTGTATTCCAATGCCATCGGAGGCGTGCGTGTTCAGATCCACGAGGACGATGTGGAGGCCGCCCGGGAAATCCTGGGTATGGAGGCTGCGGCATCCGCCACTGAAGGCATGTCGTGTCCCGCTTGCGGATCTGAGGAAGTCTCGCTCAGCGAAAGTCTGAGCAAGCGTGGCGTGATATCACTGTTCTCCTGGTTTCTGATCGCCTTCCCGCTGCCTTTTTTGCAGACCCGGAAAACTTGCGCATGCGGTCAGTGCAACCACCGCTGGGACCGCTGAGTTTCTGGACACAAAAAAAACTGGAATATTCTACTTGCCCACGTTGCAGTTAGTGATAATTCTTTTCCCCTCATCGCGGGTGTAGCTCAGCTGGTAGAGCGCTACCTTGCCAAGGTAGTTGTCGTGAGTTCGAATCTCATCACCCGCTCCAAACCCCTCATGTCGAGGGGTTTAGGCCCGCGAAAGCATGTGAAATTCTGGCTGGTCCTAATAAAAAGTACTAATAACGCGGATTCCCGCCACTGTTGTCGAGTGTCATCATCATTTCCGAATTTAGCCCATCTCCGGCAGATTGAGGCTTGTTTTTGCTGGCTACCGAATGCATTTTCTCCCTCGTGAAAGATCCATCTTTCCAAAATGAATGGATGCGGTTACCCAAGCCCAGGGAGCGATGTGAGGTGACCGGCCTGTCCCGAACCTCTTTGGCCGAACTTCTAGACGAAATCAATCCTGCCACCAGGCAACCTTACGTCCGGCAGATGCGCGTGGAACGACATGGAAAACAACGACGGATCAGGCTTATTCACAAGCGGTCACTTCTCGAGTATCTGGAACAGCGGGCAGCGCGCCAGGCACTATCTTTCGCCGCGGACGTTAATAATCCGGACGATCTCTCTGTCGAAGAGGTGATTTGCAACCGGGAGCTGTTTCAGCTTTTCATCGGTGTCGACAATCATGTTTCTGATGAGCAGTGGGACGCGGGCTTACTTTCTACGCGGAAACAGCGGCTTCAAGTTTTGCAGGATAAGGGCTACATTGCTCAGTCCAACAATTCTTGAGCTTTCGGCCGACTCCTCAAAACTTAAAAGTTGCTGAGGCTGCCCCCGAATGACAGCTTTTGTGTGGCGACGAATTATTCCAACACTCAGCGTGATTCTATGAAATTGATTCCCTTCACCCGCTCACCTCTGCATCACGGACTTATCAGGGGGTGCAGCAAAATCTGAGTTTTCATCATGAACTGACGAGGATTTTCTACCGGCAGATTGTGTAGAAATCTGAGGTGGCGGTTCCTTGCGTGGTTTGATTTCGTGTTGAGCGTTTTTAGAGGAGCCCCTGAGATTTTTACCACTTTTTAAGGATCACTCAG
>JBGTCP010000439.1:0-2397 GCA_041748815.1 Chthoniobacterales bacterium | reverse complement strand
GAGGTCGGCAGGATGGAGGGCAATTAAAGCCGCCTTCCGATCCGCCGGAATCCATGGGACGCCGCTGGAAATCGGCACGCACTCCCTTCGAAAAACTTTTGCCCAACGCGTTTACACTGCCCTTGGCCATGACCTTGTGCGCACCTGCTATGCCATGCGCCACGCCAGTGTCGAAACGACGGTAGAGTATCTCTCCTTCCGGGAGGAGGACGTTGATGCAGCCATTCTATCCCTTTGAAGAAATGCCAAACATTTGGGTGCTTGCGCTCGGATTTTTGCCACTGGAACGTGCGAAAATGTTTCTGTGATCGTGGATGTATCTCTGACCCTCATGCCAGGATTTTTGATCACGGCGCGGGAGCGATACAAGAGTTGGCACCTACCCACACGCCCCGGCACATCCGCTCTCCCTGCTTGCCTGGAAATCCTGGCGTTCAGGATTCAGAACTGAAGTCGTCCAGTTTGCGCTTCATCGTCTCAAGGTCGCCCAAGTCCATCACTTCAACGACTTCTTGGCCGTCTTCAAAGTCAGGATCGACCAACGGGGCTTTTTTGACTGCCTCCTCGTGACAAGATGCCTCAACTACAAACCACCTTCTGAAAAAGAGATCTCCATCTCGGCCGAAAGCGGGATCAATCATCAATACAGCATACTTTTTGTTCATAAGTTTATCCTTATGTTTGGTTTTCGCTCCTGCGCAAGGGGAAACAGAAAAAAATCAGAAATGAGTGTCTCGCATATAAAGGTCGACCACTCTCCACGGAGTTTTTGCATGTTGTTTTGAGCGGCTCCAATCAAACTGTATGCAAGGTGAGCATTACCGCTCTTGCTATTGTTGCTGGCTTTCTGCTTCTCGCGGTGCTTGGATTGCGCGGACTATGCCTCAGCAAAATGCCACGTACCCATTTTTGCGTTCCAAGAAAGAAAACGCAAAAGCAAACAAGGATGTGGGCTTCAGCCTGCTCGACCTTTTGTTGGAAGACCGGTCGAAGTTGCAGGTTGCTGGCAGTTAGGTAAATGCTGGTTTCTTATTCTCTTCGAGCCCGTTTTTGAGGTTAATCTTCGTAGGTCATCCCGAAGACCGTGTCCGTGAGCCAGCCACGGAATGACTCGTTGTCCTGGAACTGCTTGAAGAGTTGGGCGTCGTCTTTGAAAAGCGCGGTGATGACTCGCTTGAGCGCCTTGTCGTGCTCGATCTTTGCGTTCTGACGGTCGGAGTTCTTCTTTGCGTTCTGATACTTTTCGTCTGCTGCCACCTTCTCGGGGATCTCGCCGGTGAGGCGCTGCTCCATTCGCTTCGCATCGGCGAAGAGGCCGCCATAAATGTCGTTGAACTGCTTTACGATGTTCGAGAGTTTGTCCAATTCTGTCTCAGGTTTACGTCCGCCGCCCGAGGTTGGCACGGGCTCGATCTCGGCGTCCGCATCCGGCAGAGCGATGGCCATGGTTGCCTTCTTTTCAGCCCGGTAGCTATCCATGTCGATGGCTTCAAGGATGCCCTTTGCGAGGTCTTCTTCGATGGGAGCGGGGAGCTTCGGGATGAGAAAGTTCAGGAAAATGGAGAGTTTCTCCCAATCTTGCACACCATATGGCAGGATGGTGGCAAGGAAGTCGTAGGTGCGGGTGAATGCCTTGGCCTTGCCCTTGAAATCGACCTGTCCGTCTTCGTCAAGGTCGGTAACATAGACGGCCACGCAGGCGTCGAGGATTGGGTCGAGCTTATCACGATTTGCTCCGCCAAGATACATTTCCACGAGCGTATCGATCTGCTCCAGCGAATAGACCTGATAATTGTCCAGATCGCCCTTAAAGGTGTGGAGCTTGTTGGGATCCGTTTCCTTGCTGAGGATCGTGGTGCGATAGTAATCGGCAAAGGACTTCTCGATGGTTTCGGTATCGTTCTGGAAATCGAGAACAAAGACATCGTGCTTCTTCGGATGCGCACGGTTCAGGCGGGATAGCGTCTGCACGGCTTTGATGCCGCTGAGCGCCTTGTCCACGTACATCGTGTGCAGCAGCGGCTCGTCGTAGCCGGTCTGGAACTTGTCGGCGCAGATGAGGAAGCGGTACGGGTCTTCCTGAATCCGGTCGGCGATGTCGCCGCTGGGGAAGCCATTGAGTTTCGATTCGCTCACCTTCCCGCCTCGGAATTCCGGCTCGCCGGAGAAGGCCACGATGGCCTTGTAGGGGCTTTTGATTTCCGTGAGATAGGCGTTGAAGGCGAAAAAATATTCAATCGCCCGCTGGATGCTGCCGGTGACCACCATCGCCCGTGCCTGTCCGCCGATCTTATTTTGGCCGATCACCTGTTCGAGGAAGTGGTGCACCATGATTTCTGCCTTATCACGAATGGCTTTGCTGTGGCTCTCCACATAGATGCGCAATTTCTTGCGGGC
>JBGTCP010000438.1:0-2152 GCA_041748815.1 Chthoniobacterales bacterium | reverse complement strand
TTCTGGAACTGGATCCTGAAGGCATCCGTACCGCGCGGGTGTTGCGGACTGCGCTCGACCAACTTTACGATGGTCAACGAACCGGCCGCTACCGATGGGACCAACTTCACAACACTGAGCAAGAATATGCTGGAGCGTTTTTTGAAATTAATCTCCACCGGGAGTTTGAATTCGAAGACGGTTCTGTTCTCGACTACAGAATCACGGGACTCGAGGTGGACTGCAAATATTCACAAGAACCGTTTGGTTGGATGATTCCCCCTGAGGCTCATGGACATTTGTGCCTGTTGTTGTGGGCACACGACGAAACTTCGGAATGGCGAATGGGTTTGCTCCGGATTCAACCAGAGTTTCTCGGAGCACTCAATCGGGATCGAAAAGCCAAGCTGAATGCCGACGGGCGGGCCGCGATCACCTGGATCTTCTCCGACCAGGCGCTTCCACCCAATGTTTTGCTGCATCTCGACCGGGTGGTCGTTGACCGCATCATGGCTCTCAAATCCGGCCAGCAGCGAATCAATGAACTTTTCCGCAATGCGCTCGGAATGCGGGTGGGACGTAGAGTGGTGGCCACTGTGGCCCAGCAGGAGGATTACATGAAGCGGGTGCGCGGAAATGGAGGCGCCCGCACAACCCTGCAATCCGAAGGCATCGTCATACTCGGTCAGTTCAAATCCCACGCTGAAATCGCCCTCCAGCTCGGCCTGGAAAAGCCAAGTAGTGGGGAGTCCATTGCCATCCGCCTCGCCGCCGCCGCTCCGGGCGATCAGCACGTGATCCAACTGGAAGGCAAGCTCTGCCGAATCGCCTGCGGGAACGACCCCGTCATCCCGGCACCGGCTTTGCCTGCGGTATGAGGTGAAGTCAGGTCCTCATGTTCCTTGGTGCACACAAATCCAGGATTGAATGCGGTTGAGACAATCTGATCTTTCTCCGCGCCTCTGCGTCTCTGCGGGATGTGATTTTCCCGAAAATCAAGGCAAGAAGAGGGATTCCCGCTGAGACGCTGAGACGCTGAGTTTATTTATTTCATCGAGGCAAGCCGTCGGGCCATGCTGCTCTCGCTGCAAAGCTTTGTGAGCTCAATGTCGCTCCCTTTCATACCAGAAGAGTTCTCCGCGCCTCTGCGTCTCTGCGGGATGTGATTTTTCCGCAATCGAGGCAAGGGGAGGGGTTTTCGCTGAGGCGCAGGGACGCTGAGTTTTGATAAACATTCAAAGTTCAACGGATTCCTGTGGAAATGTGTTTTCCGGCAGCCCATTGACGCAGCGGGTGATTCCGTTTTTGAGAATGGCTTCCCCGAAGTTCAGGAGGTATCCCAACTTCAGACCGGTGAGCCGGAGATAGGTTTGAACCTGTTTCTTATGTGCCGGCAGGATCCGCTCGACGGACTTCAGTTCCAGAAGCACCTTCTTCTCAACGATAATATCGGCACGGAATCCTTCATTGAATCGAATTCCTTTATACAGAATTGGAACAGGGACCTCTCGTTCGACCTGCAAACCGAGATCCGACAATTCCCGCGCGAGGATCACCTCATAAACAGTCTCCAGAAGTCCTGGCCCAAGCTCCCGGTGCACATTGATCGCGGATTGAAGCACTTGCGTGCCAATATCGTTCTCGTTCATAGCAAAGGCATTCTCTGCGTCCCAGCGTCTCTGCGCGAGTTTGTTTTTCTGGAAAAGCCAGGAAGTTGTGAGTCCATCGCCATCCGCCTCGCCTACGCCGCGCCCGGAGATCCGCAAGTCATTCATCTCGAAGGCAAGCTCTACCGAATCGCCTGCGGGAACGACCCCGTCATTCCGGCTCGGAGGTTGCCTACGGTATAAGGTGCTTTGAATGGCTCTCCATTAATGTGGATTGGTGATGGAGCGCATGCAGGAGGGCACAGTGGGTTACGGCCCGGGAGTGAAGCCAATGCGGCGTTTCGGTTGTTTCCTGCGATCGTCCTCGTCATGGAGCAACCGTTTGATGGCATCGAAGACAACCGCAAACTGCTCGTCGTATTTTTTCTCGAGGTTCCCAATTTTGCGGGCCAGCTCACGGTTGGAATCCATCAGTCGACGGAGTTGAACGAAGGTGCGCATGATGGCAATATTCACCTCGACCGCACGCGGGCTGCGAAGTACACTGGATAGCATGGCAACGCCCT